>JALORM010000343.1 GCA_025458985.1 Paracoccaceae bacterium
CCGAAGAGCCGCTGGCTTTCCGGGCTTGTCTCCTCAAGGGGATAGACCTCGTCGGCAGGAGGGAAGGTTCCCGTCCCCATCTCGAAGCCGCTGAGGTCGGTCGCACCGGTCGTATCGGCGAGGAAACGCTCATAGGCGGCCAGCTGGTCGTCTTCGATCTCGCTCAGTTCCGTGCGCGTGGCCAGTTTCTCCCCCTGCTTCACGGCGTCTTCGGCCTGTTCGACAAGACGCGAGATGAAGTTTGAGAGCCGTGAGCCGTCGATGATCGGCACGCCCTGGGCCAGAAGGCCCATGGGCACCGCAGTGCCGAGGAGAAGCCCGAGAAGGAGCGGTGCGCGACGCATGAGGTGGCTCAGTTTGCGCACGGCGCTTCTGGTGCGTTCATTGTCGAGACAATGACTGTCGTGCCGTCACTTTGCTCCCGCGATGCGAAGTATTTGCCCTCGGCCCGGAACTGGCCATGGCAGGGGGAGACGGCCCCCGTCTCGACACCGGCGCAGGCGGAGAGGAGGGTGAGCCCGAGAAGGGAAGCGGGGATCAAGCGGGTGCGTCTGGTCACGTCATGTCCTTCCAGAAATCGGGGGTATCGCGCCAGCCATAGGGTGCGCGGTCTTCGCCTGATCGGCCGCCGCCAAGAACGGCGAGTGCAGGTCCGAGGGCCGCGAGATCCATGTTCACAAAGACCGAGTCACCGGCCGAGCGCAGGAGAGCGAGGCGCAGGCCACCCGTTGGCGTACAGAGGAACTCGGCCTCTTTCTCGTTCAGCCGCAGGATCCGGTAATCTTCGGGGTTGGCGCGCGGGTTCGGGTAGAGAAGTTGCGTCACCACGCTTTCCGCGATGATCTGCCCGACCTTGACTCGGGTCAGGTGTGTCGGTGTCTGGGTCAGCATCATCACCACGGCATTCTTCTTCCGCATGGTGACCAGCCAGTCATGCAGGCGCTTCTCGAAGATCGGATCGTCGAGCATCTTCCAAGCCTCATCGATGACGATGAGGGTCGGACGGCGATCCTCGATCACCCGTTCGATGCGACGGAAGAGGTAGGCCAGAAGCGCTGAGCGTTCGGTCCCGAGATCGAGGATTTCCGACATGTCGATGCCGACCACATCTTCGGACAGGCTGATCTCGGAAGAGGCCCCAGGCCCAAAGAGCCAGCCATGCCGACCCCCCTGCCCCCATTCCCGGACCCGGCCCACCAAATCGCCCTCGTCGTCGGTCGAAGCGACGAGTGTTGCGAGGCCATCAAACGTCCGAAGGCGCGGATCAGCCGAAACGATCTGACGGACAGCGGCGTTGAGGCTGACGGTTTGGGCAGTCTCGAAGGGCCTCGCCCCTGCTAGGATGTCACCGAGCCAGTCGGTGAGCCACGCGGCCCCGCGTTCATCGATCTCGGTCTGGAACGGATTGAGGCCGGTCGCCTCGCCGATCCGGATCGCAGAATAGCTGCCACCCAAGGCTCGCACCGCCATCTCGAGGCCCCGGTCCTTGTCGATGACGAGGACGCGGGCATGCACCCGCCGGGCCTGCGCCATCAGAAAAGCGGTGCCCAGGGTCTTGCCCGACCCCGTGCGGCCCAACACCAGCGTGTGGCCTGCGCTCGGCTCGGCACCCCGCTCACCCTTGTCGTGGAAATTGAAGCGGTAGAGGCTCGATGTCACCGTCGGCAGTGCCGTGATCGTCTCGCCCCAGGGCGATTGCTCCTTGGAGCGACCTTCCGTCACCCGGTGGAGCGCCGCGAGGTGGGCGAAGTTCTGGGCCGACAGAAGCGCGGTCCGCGGGCGGTAGGCCCAATTGCCCGGAGCTTGGGCAAACCAGGCCGCGCGCGCAGCGAAGCTCTCACGCACCAGGGTCGCTCCGCAATCCTGCCCGGCGCGCCAGACTTCGGACGCGGCTTCCTCCAGCTGTTCCGGGGTCTCGGCCGTGACCATGACCGTCAGATGATGTTTGCCGAAGACCTGTCGACCAGAGGCGACATTGTCTGCGGCCTCGTAAAGCTCCTGACGCAGGGTTTCGGCGGCATCCTCGGAAGCGCGCATCTGGCGTGCCGTGCGCTTGATGCGCTCTTCGATCTCGTTGTTGCGGGCTGGCGTGAAGCTGTTGGTGATGACGATGTCGTAAGGCAGTTCCAGCGCGTCGAGCATCCGCGCCCAGGTGCGGGCCGGATAGGATTTCACGCCGAAGATTGTCCCGAAACGCTGCCCCACACCGGTTTCGATTTCCACCCGCTTGCCAGAAAAGGTCATCTGCAATGACGCGACGGCCTCGGCAAGAAATTGGCCGCGCATCAGAAGCAACTTGGCCATCGGCTGCCCAAAAAGGACGCCAAGGAGACCAAGCCATTCCCCGGAAGAGATGCTTAGGCGCCGAAAGCGCAGACCCTGGCAGGTTCCGGCCAAAAGGCCCATCGCTTCATTCAGGCGCTCGATCCTCTGGCCAAGGTCGCCTGTGAAGGCTGCCTTGAAGAGTGCGCCGATCAAAGGGACACGTTTTAGTACTGTGGGACGAAGGATGAGCGAGACCACCAGCACCCGCCGCTTAAGGGTGCGGGCGCGAAGATGTCCCTGCCAGCGGGCATCGACCATGGCCGCGAAATCGGCCCCGGTGCCGTCACCATCGAAGGGCTTCATCTGCGGTGCGTCCGGCAGGGTCAGCTTGGAGACATGGAACCCGAACCCTTCGCCCAGTTGCCCGATCAACCGCGCGAGCGAGGTGGTTGCGAGCGACAGTTCCCCTTCTTCCGTCGTGAAACTGTCCTGTCCTTCGACCACGGCAGAGGCGATAAGATCACCCTGCCGGGTCAGGATCAGATTGTCCGCAGGTGCGGACAGCCAGGGCAAGTGCCTGGCGAGGGTCTCGGCTGCAAGATCCTCAGGCCGCAAGACAGATCGAAGTGATGGTGTGGCCGGGAAGAGGGACTTGAGGTCAGCTGACATGGCGATCTCCACCGAAAGCCGACTTGCCGCGCGTGCGCGGCGTGCGGGAAAAGACCACCGCGACCGTCTCGAAGAGGTTCGGGTTGCGGTCTGCCACGAACCACAGAACCGGATAGCCGATGACGCCGATCAGCAGGAATCGCCAGTCGTTCGCCCCAACGAAGGGAATGACTGAGCCCAGCATCAGGCTCACGAAATAGCCGATGGGCAGGCCGAATATCTTCGGCGGCCGGGTGAGGCCGAGGAACAGGGGCGCGTCATGCATGGGGAACTGTGCTATGCCACCCGGCCTGTCGCCGATCCCGCCTTAGGGGGCCGCAAAGCCGTCGATGATGGTCGCGGCCGAGAAGACGAGGACCACGCCGAAGAAGATGGCCAGGAAGAGGGGCCAGTTCAGGCGCCCGGTGAACATCATGTAGCCCGCAGCCACGACGGCGAGGATTGCGATCAGCCGCCCGATCGGGCCGGTCAGCCCGTCCACCACGACCTGCAGCATGTTCTCCAAGGGGTCGAGGTTCTGCGCGAGAGCGGGCTCCGCGAGGATCGCCGCGAAA
>JALORM010000344.1 GCA_025458985.1 Paracoccaceae bacterium
CCGCCGCATCGAGGAGCGAATGAACGGAGCCATCATCCAACTGCTGGTGCTGGCCGGCATCGCGATCTTCCTGATCCTGCGCCTGCGCAGCGTGCTGGGTACGCGCGAGGGGTTCGAGAAGCCACCTGTTCAGCTGCCGCGGGATGCCGCGGCCAAGCGCGGGCCGCGCCGCGACTTCGAGGTGATCGAGGGCGGTCCCGACGCCGATATCGCCGACCACGTGCCCGCCGACAGCGATACCGCGCGCGCCTTGGCCGACATGAAGCGGGCCGAGCCTTCCTTCGGCGTGGGCGATTTCCTCCAGGGCGCCCGCGGCGCCTACGAGATGATCCTCATGGCGTTCGAACGGGGCGAGCTCGACCAGATCCGGCCGTTCCTGTCGGCCGAGGTCTTCGATTCCTTCGATCAGGTCGTGGAAGAACGCCGGCAGCAGGGGCTGAAGGTCGATGCCAACTTCGTCGGCCTGCGCGAGATCGCCATCGATTCGGCCGAGTTCGACGCCCCCAGCGGCGAGGCCGAGATCACCGTGCGGTTCCTGGGAGAACTGACGTCGGCGGTACGCAATGCCGAGGGGCAGGTCGTCGAAGGATCGACGACCGAGATCAAGCGCCAGCGCGACGTCTGGACCTTTGCCCGGACGATGGGAACGGGCGATCCCAACTGGCAACTGGTCGCGACCGGCGGATGAGGCAGGCGCTTGCGGGCGCCTGCCTTGCGGGTCTGCTCGTGACGGGCGGGCCGGGACCGGCCTCGGCCGAGGTCAGTCACCGCATCCTGTCGTTCGCCGAGCTAGAGGGCTGGGAGGACGACGACCACGACGCCGCATTGGCGGTGTTCCTCGAAACCTGCCCCGACCTCGAGGACCCCGAGTGGCAGACGCTCTGCGCGCTGGCCACGCAGGCGCCGAAGGGCCGGCCGTTCTTCGAGCTGCTGTTCCGTCCGGTGCTGATCGGCGGCGAGGCGACCGCGCTCTTCACCGGCTACTTCGAACCCGAGCTCGACGGCTCGCGCCTGCCCACGGCACGCTTCCGCTACCCGGTCTATCGCACCCCGCAGGAGCTGCCGCCCGGCGGTCTCTGGTACACCCGGGCCGAGATCGAGGACGGCGGACTGATGGCCGGACGGGGGCTCGAGATCGCCTGGGTCGACGACCCGGTCGAGCTGTTCTTCCTCCAGATCCAGGGGTCGGGGCGGATCCGCATGCCCGGCGGCGAGGTGATCCGCGTGGGCTATGGCGGCGCGAATGGCCACCCCTACCGTTCGATCGGGGCCGAGCTGATCCGCCGCGGCGCGCTGGCGGCCCACCAGGCCTCGGCGGAGTCGATCCGCGCCTGGGTCAGGCGCAACCCCGAGGAAGGCGCCGCACTGCTGCGCCACAACCCGTCCTATGTCTTCTTCCGTGAGGTGACGGGCGTCCCGGCGGATCGCGGCCCGCTTGGCGCGATGAACCGTTCCGTCACGCCGCTTCGCACGGTCGCGGTCGATCCGGCCTTCACGCCGCTTGGCGCGCCGGTCTGGGTCGAGAAGGCCGGCGCAGACCCGATCCGGCGGCTGATGATCGCGCAGGACACAGGATCGGCGATCAAGGGCGCACAGCGCGCCGACATCTTCTTCGGGACGGGCGACGAGGCCGGCCGGGCAGCGGGGCGGCTGAAGGACCCGGGCCGGATGGTCGTTCTGCTGCCCATCCAGAAGGCCTATGCCCTGGCCCCGGGGGGTTGACGGCGATGCCGAAGCGGCCGCGCGGCCTGCGCCCGGAGGAACAGGCGCTGTGGGACCGGGTGGCCGATACTGCCCGGGCGCTGCATCCGCGCCGCAAGGCGCCGCTTCCCAAGCTTCCCGAGTTGCCCGTCCAGAAGGACCCGGCCCCTCCGATCCCCGCGTTCCGCATCGGCGAGGCGGTACGCGCGCCGGCTTCTGGCCATGTCCTGCAGCCTGGCCTTGCCGAGCGGCTGGCGGGCGAGCCGGTGCGGATGGACCGCAAGGCCTTCGACCGGCTGAAGCGCGGCAAGCTCAGGCCCGAGGGCAAGCTTGACCTGCACGGCCTGACGCTTGCCGAGGCGCACCCCGAGCTGGTCCGCTTCATCCTGTCGGCCCATGCCGCGGGCAAGCGGCTGGTGCTGGTCGTCACCGGCAAGGGCCGCGACCGGGACGACGGCGGCCCGATCCCCGCCCCGCGCGGCGCGCTCAGGCATCAGGTTCCCGTCTGGCTCGGGCAGCCGCCCGTCGCGGCGCATGTCCTTCAGGTGACCGGGGCGCACATCCGCCACGGCGGCGCGGGCGCCTATTACGTCTACCTGCGCCGGCAGCCGGGGAAGGGCTAGGGCAGCCCGCCCGTCACCGGCGACAGCACGATAGCCGTGGCGTTCTGCAGCGTCAGGACGGTGCCGGGAAACAGCCCCGTCCGCCCGGCCTGGTCCGCGCCCAGCGCGGCGTCGATCTCGCGGACCGAACCGAACAGCCGCAGAAGCGTGGGCGACCGCGCCAGCGCGAAGTGGTTGAAGCCGCCGGTCTGGAAGGCCGACACGTCGAACAGCACCACATCGAGGTCGGCGACCTCGTCGAAGTCCTTCAGGTTGCCCAGACGCTCGCCATTGCGCCCGGTCAGCCGCGCCGACAGCCCCAGCGCCCGGTCGCGGCGCGAGGTGAAGATCACGAAGGGGTCCGGCAAGGCCCGGATCGCCGCGGCCTGCGCGCGGAACAGCTCTACGTCGATGTCGGGCGAGAACAGCACCACCCCGTGCACCAGTGCCCGCGCTGCCCCGGGCCTCGCGATGTCGAGCTGCCGCAGCGCCTCCATCGTCAGCAGCGCCCCCATCGAATGCGCCACGAGGAAGATGCGCACCGCCCCCGACTCCTTCACCGTGCGGATCAGCGAGACAAGGCCGTCTCGGGCAATGAGCACGCTATCGCGGTCATAGGCGTAGCGCAGCGGATTGCCCGCCGAGGGCCAGGAATAGTGAACGGTCACCGCAGGCGCCTGCAGGTCGTGGGCGATCTGGGCGATCCGGAACAGTCCGTCGGCGAAGGTGTTGTTGAAGCCGTGGACGTAGATGACCGCCTCGCGCTCGGCGGTTCGATCCTCCAGTGCCCGCCCCAGCGCGGCCCGGAAAGCCTCGGCGCTGTCAAACCGGTCAACGTCTGCAGCGACGAAATGGCGGGCCGGGTCGGCTAGCTCGCGGCCTGGA
>JALORM010000345.1 GCA_025458985.1 Paracoccaceae bacterium
GGACAGATCGAGGCAGCGGCGCAGACCGACCTGGGGTTCGAACTGGGAGGGCGCGTTACCGAGATCCTGGTCGAGGAAGGTGACGTCGTGGCTGCGGGCTCGGTGCTTGCGCGGCTGGACACGAGTGCGCTGGCACCCGAACGCGCAGCGCTGGAGGCGGACCTGGCCGCCTTGGCGGCCGATGCCGAACTCGCGCGGCTCACCTTGGCGCGCAACGATGCGCTGACAGAACGCGGGTTTCGATCGGTCGCTGCGCTAGATGATGCGCGGCTGACTCTGGCGCGGGCCGAGGCCGGGATGGCGGCGGTCCGCGCACGGATCGCGAGTGTGGATGTGCGGCAGGACAAGTCGGTGCTGGTCGCGCCGTTTGCGGCACGCATTGGCGCGCGCCTGGCTGACCCGGGTCAGACCGTGGCGGCCGGGCTGCCCTTGCTGGTGCTCTTCGATGCCGGCCCGGCGCAAGCACGTGTCGGCTTGCCGCCCGACCTCGCGACGGGGCTGACAGCGGGCGATGCCGTGAAGGTCGAGGTGGGCGGGGCCGTGCATCAGACCGTGATCCTGCAGGTTCGCCCCGACCTTGACCCGGACACGCGCAGCCGGTCGATCGTGCTGACCCTGCCACGGGACGCCACCGCCATTCTGGGCGATACCGTTGCACTGATCCTGAGCCAGGCTGTGGCCGAGCCCGGCTTCTGGGCCCCCTTGGATGCCCTGCGCGAAGGGGTGCGCGGCAGCTGGTCGGTCATGGCCATCGAGACGACGCCCGAGGGCGACCGGGCCGTGCCCGCCGCCGTCGAGGTCATCCACAGCGACGGCCCGCGGGTCTATCTGCGCGGGGCCCTGCCTGCCGGCGCGCGGATCGTGGCGCGGGCACCGGACCGCGTGGCGCCGGGCCAGATCGTCCTCGCACAGGCGGAATGAGCGATGGACACCCTGTTCTTCCGGCAGCCGCGTCTGGTGATCCTTGCGCTGTTCGTGATCCTGTCCGCGGGGCTGTCGTCGCTTGTCTCCATCGGGCGTCAGGAAGACCCAACGATCACCAACATCTTTGCCACCATCACGACCGTCTTTCCGGGTGCCGATCCCGCCCGGGTCGAAGCGCTGGTGACGGCCAAGATCGAGACTGAACTGCGCACCATCCCCGAGATTGCCGAGGTCTCCTCGACCTCCGGTACTGCCATTTCGGTGATCTCGGTCGAACTGGTGGAAACCGTGGCCCCCGAGACCATTGAGCAGCTCTGGGCGCAGGTCCGCGATGCGGTGGACGCTGCACAGCGGGAGTTTCCCCCGGGCGTGCTGGAGCCGGAATTCAACAGCGATGGCGCGGGGGGGTATGCTGCGATCTTTGCGCTGACCCTGCCCGACGGATTCAGCCTGACCCGCGCCGCGCGCGAGGCCGAGGCGCTGGCTGATGCCCTGCGCCGCGTGCCGGGCACCTCGCTGGTTGACCTGCACGGCCTGCCGGAAGAAGAGGTGCTGGTCACGCTGCACGCCGACCGTATCGCCGCCCTGGGGCTGACCGCCGACGCCGTCTCGGCTGCGATCCGCGCGGCGGATGCCAAGGTGCAGGCGGGCCGGCTGCGCGGCGACCAGACCGATCTGGTGCTGGGGGTAACGGGCGAGATCACCTCGCTCGATCGGCTGCGCGCCGTCGTGTTGCGCGAGGATGCTGCTGGCCGCGTGACCCTTCTGGGCGATGTCGCCGAAATCACCCGCGGCCCGCGCGAACCCTTGGCCGAGGCCGCGTTGTTCCGGGGGCAACCGGCGATCCTGATCTCGGCCAAGCTGAGCGAAGGGCTGCAGGTGGACCGCTGGATGGCGGGCATCCGCGCAGCGGTTGACGCGCAGGCCAGCGCCCTGCCCTGGGGGCTGGCCATAAGAATGGTGTTCGACCAAAGCCGATACACAGCCGAGCGGCTGTATTCGGTAGGCGTGAACATGGCGCAGGGCGTGGCGCTGGTGGTGATCGTGCTGTTCGTCACGCTGGGCTGGCGGGCCGCGCTGATCGTGGCCATGGTGATCCCGGTCGTCTCCCTCGCCTCGCTGGCCACGCTGAACGCGCTGGGTGTACCGGTCCACCAGATGAGCGTGACGGGCCTGATCGTGGCGCTGGGCCTTCTCGTCGATGCGGCCATCGTGATGGCCGATGCGGTGGGCCAACGCCTGCGCGCCGGGCTGTCACGGCTGGAGGCGGTTGCGGCCTCGGTGCACCGGCTGACCATGCCGCTGCTGGCGTCGACCATCACCACGATCCTGTCCTTCCTGCCGCTGCTGTTGCTGCCCGGACCTGCGGGGGATTTCGTCGGCTCCATCGCCACGGCGGTGATCGTCATGCTGGTCTGGTCTTTTGTCGTGGCCATCACCATCACCCCGGCGCTGTCGGGACTGTGGCTGCGGCAGGGCGACGGCGCGCCCGCGCGTGATGGGCTGACGATGCGCGCATTCCGCGCGGCGCTGACCCTGTCGATGGCCAACCCCCTGCGCACAGTGGCCCTGTCGCTGGTGCTGCCGGTCCTTGGCTTTGCGTCGCTTCCGCTGCTGACGCCACAGTTCTTTCCCGGAGTTGACCGTGACCAGTTCCACATCGAGGTAGACCTGCCTCCCGGGACCGGCATCGACGAGACGCTGCGGCTGGTGGACGCCATCGACGCGACGCTGGCAGCAAAGGAAGGCATCGCGGACATGGCCTGGGTGGTGGGGCGGTCGGCCCCGGCGTTTTACTACAACATGGTGGGCGACCGCGATCAGGCCCCGGCCTTCGCGCAAGGACTGATCCGCACCGACAGCCCCGCAGCCACCGAACGCCTTCTGGCCGAAGTGCAGGGCAGCCTGCCGCCCCGCTTTCCCGAAGCGCGTTTTGTCATCCGTGGCCTGACACAAGGGCCGCCCGTCAACGCGCCCCTTGAATTGCGGCTGGTCGGGCAGGACATCGACGCCCTGCGGCAGGCGGGTGACGATCTGCGAGGGTATCTGGCGCGCGTCTCTTCGGTCGCCACGGTCCGAACCAGCATTGCCGGAGGGGCGCCGAAGCTGACCTTGCAGGTGGACGAGGCGCGGGCGCGGCTGCTGGGCCTCGACCTTGGCCAGATCGCCCGGCAGATGGAGGCGGGGCTGGAAGGCGCGACCGGCGGATCGCTGCTGGAAGGGACCGAGGAATTGCCTGTGCGCGTGCGCCTGGGCGCGGG
>JALORM010000346.1 GCA_025458985.1 Paracoccaceae bacterium
GCCCATCGCCACCGCCCACCAGCCGTCGGCCAGCGTCACCTCGGGCGCGGCCTCGCCGCGCACGACGGCGGCAAAGCGGCGGTGCTGGTAGAAGGTCGCCCCGTTGTGGTCGCCCGCCGCCAGAAGCGCAGGGTCGACCGGCACGTCGAGCACCCGCGGCCCCTTGGGGTGGCGCGGGCTGACGATGACCTGAGGGACAGGCGGGTCGCCGAGGTCAGCCGGCCAGAACCGACCCGGGCCCGGCACCAGCGCCTCGATCTTGCCGGCGGGGCCGACGGCCGAGATCTCTTCCTGGTAGCGGCTGCCCTCGGCGAACATGCAAAGCTCCAGCATCGCCCTTGCGCCCGCCCGAGGCCATGATCCGCACCGGGTCGGCCTGCAGGATCAGGCGCATCAGGTCGAAGAAGTGGCAGCACTTCTCGACGAAGGTGCCGCCCGAGTTGCGGTTGAACCGGTTCCAGGCCCCGACCTTGGAAAGGAACGGGAAACGGTGCTCGCGGATCGTCAGCATCGCGATGCCCCCTGTCGCCGCCCCGGCCTCGGCCAGAAGCGCGGCGACGGGGGGCATGTAGCGGTATTCCATCGCCACCCAGACCGGGGCGGGATAGCTGCGGGCGAAGGCGGCGAGGCGCGCGGCATCGGCGGGCACGGTAAAGAGCGGCTTTTCGACCAGCACCGGCAGCGGGCGGGTCGCGGCGATCGCCTCCAGCTGGCCGAGGTGAAGGTGGTTGGGCGAGGCGATCAGCATGCAGTCGACCCCGTCGAGCGCCTCCTCAGGGGTGGCGACCATCCGCGCCCCGGGCGCGAGGGCGGCCGAGATGCCGGCCATGCCTGCGTCGGGCTCGTAGATCGCCGCGACCTCGGCCCCCTCGACCAGCGCGATGTTGCGCAGGTGCTCCTGCCCCATCATCCCGCAGCCGATCACGCCGTATCTGATTGTCCGCACGTCCATCCCCTATCTGAGCCGCTGCACGTAGCGCGCGAGGTCCGCGTCGAACCAGGTGCGCGAGAACTCGCAAGGCGCGCCGTCCTGCGCCCAGGCGATCCGTTCGACATGGCCGCAGGGCGTGCCGGGGCGCGGGCCGAAGGCGGCGGGCGCCCAGTCGGGTGCAGGCGCCACCGTCACCCGGTCTTCGGCGCGCGCGATCCAGAAGCCGAGGCGCGTGCGGTAGAAGTAGTAGAGCGATTCCGACAGGTCCGCCGGCGCGATCCGCTCGGCGCGGCCGCCGTCCAGCCAGATCTCCTCGGCCGCGACCGGCACGCCGGACAGGCGCCGCAGGCGGCGGATGCGGTGGCCGTCCGGCGACGGGCCGAAGCCGGGCGCGCCCTCGGGCTTGGGCAGCCGGTCGACCGACAGGATCTCGGCCGTCGGCAGACCGCCGCCCTGCGCCAGCTCCAGCCTGAACATCGCATAGAGCGAGGGCACCTCGGGGCGGTGGCGGACATAGTTGCCCGAGCCCTGCACCCGGTCGAGCAGGCCCTTGCCCTCCAGGTCCGCCAGCGCCTTCCTGAGCGTGCCCACCGCGATGCCGAGGCTGGCGGCCATCTCGCGCTCGGGCGGCAGGCGCTCGCCCTCGATCAGCCGGCCCGCCATGATCTCGCGGATCAGCATTTCGCTGATGCGGACATAGAGCGGCAGGGCGTTCGGCAGGGGGTTCGAGAGGGCGGCAGGAGCGGTCATCGGCGGCCAGCAGAAAATTGATCCACTATTGATCTACATCAAGGCGGATGCTACGCAAGGAAAAAAGGCGGGCGCCGCGGGAGGGGAATCGTGACCATTGTTCCGGTGAGGTCCGAGGGGCTCGATGCCTCGGAAGTCAGCTGGTTCGCCGCGCTCTGCTCGGACGACTACCGCTGGCTGGGCGTGCCGGACGGCGATCTGCGCTCGTCGTGGGAGCATTGCGCGCACATCGTCACGCAGGCCGAGGAGCTGGGGTTCCGCAACATCCTGTGCCCGTCCTCCTACCAGGTGGGGCAGGACACGCTGAGCTTCGTGGCGGGCTGCGCGCCGATCACCCACCGGATCAACCTGCTGGCCGCGATCCGCTGCGGCGAGATGCATCCCTACATGCTTGCGCGCACGGTGGCGACGCTGGATCACATGCTGAAGGGGCGGCTCACGCTGAACGTGATCTCGTCGGATTTTCCGGGCGAGACGGCGGACAGCGCCTTCCGCTACCAGCGGAGCCGCGAGGTCGTGCAGATCCTGCGGCAGGCCTGGACGCAGGACCACATGGAACACCACGGGCAGGTCTACGACCTGGCACGCGTCAGCGCCGACCCCGCGAAGCCCTACCAGCAGAACGGCGGGCCGCTGCTGTACTTCGGCGGCTACAGCCCCGACGCGCTGGAGCTGTGCGGCGAGCATTGCGACGTCTACCTGATGTGGCCCGAGACGCAGGACCAGCTGGCCGAGCGGATGCACGCGGTCCATGCGGTGGCCGAACGCCACGGGCGGGTGCTGGACTACGGCCTGCGCGTGCACATGATCGTGCGCGACACCGAGGCCGAGGCGCGCGAATATGCCGAGGAGCTTGTCAGCAAGCTCGACGACGAGTTCGGCCGGCTGATCCGCGAGCGCGCGCTGGACCAGGGCTCGCTCGGCGTGGCGCACCAGACGCGGGCGCGCGAGCTTGCCGACAAGTTCGGATACATCGAGCCCCGCCTCTGGACCGGGATCGGCCGGGCGCGGTCGGGCTGTGGGGCGGCGCTGGTGGGGTCCGCCGACCAGGTGCTGAGCCGGATCGAGGAGTATCGCCGCATGGGCATCCGCGCCTTCATCTTCTCGGGCTATCCCCATCTGGACGAGGCGCGGCACTTCGCCGACCACGTCCTGCCGCACCTCAAGACCTGTTCGCTGCCGCACGAATACGGCCGCGTGCCGGACCACACGCCGCCGACCCCCCTTGGCGCGGGAGAGCGGCGCTGATGGAACGGGTGAAGATCGCCAAGGGGCTGAAGTTCAGCCGGATGGTCTACGGGCTGTGGCGCCTCGGCGACGACCCCGACACCTCGCCCCGGCATGTCCAGGCCAAGATCGAGACCTGCCTTGCGCAGGGCATCACCACCTTCGACGAGGCCGACATCTACGGCGACTACGAAAGCGAAAGCCTGTTCGGCGCGGCGCTGAAGTCCGCGCCATCGCTGAAGGGCCAGATCGAGGTCGTGACCAAGTGCGACATCATGCTGGTGTCGAAGAAGTTCCCCGGGCGCCGGGTCAAGCACTACGATACGTCGGCGGACCACATCGCGGCCTCGGTCGATACCTCGCTGAAACGCATGGGGCTGGAGCGGATCGACCTGCTGCTGATCCACCGCCCCGACCCGTTCATGGACCAC
>JALORM010000347.1 GCA_025458985.1 Paracoccaceae bacterium
CATCCCGGCGGCGACCTCGACCTGGCCGGCCAGCCCGTAGGACCGCGGCCGCGCGCCGCCGAAGCAGGCGATGACGTGGTCGACGCGCACGTTCGCCATCTTCTGCGCCGCCTGCACGGCGGTGCGGATCGCGCGCTCGGTCTCCTGCATCGCGTCGACCTCGCCGAAGCGTACGCCGCGCGACCGCGTCGTGGCCGCGCCGATCACCCGGAAGCTCGTCTGCCCGGCCAGCGAGCCCATACCGTCCTCGCCGCGGAAGCGGTCGGGGCCGTCGAAGCGCAGCACGAGGCAGGCGATCTTCGAGGACCCCACGTCGAGAATGGCAATCACGCGGCGGTCCATCGCCGCCTTCCGCATCCGCCGCATGGCGCGCTGGGACTGGTAGAGATCGGTCATCCGTTGGTCGCTCCGGCTTCTATGGCTTGGCCGCGAAGCGCGTCGAGCGCCGCGGGGGTCAGGCGCAGCGTGGGACGCTCGCCAAATCTCATGTCGATCACGCTGACCTCACGCTCGAGCATGTCCTCGGACTCGGCCAGCGCCATCACCCGCTCCAGCGCCTCGATCGCGCCTTCCGCCGGCAGCAGGATGCGCTGGCCGCGGTCGAGCACGACGGCGCGGCCGCGTTGATGAGCGCCAGCGCCTCGGGCACCGCCTTCTCGGCCCCCTCCCCCGCAAGCAGCGGCAGGTCTGGCCGGTCGAGCCGGCTGTCGGCCGGGCCGACGCGCACGCCGGTCTCGTCCAGAAGCTCGAGCCCGTTCGGACCCCGCCAGACGACCGCGGGCACCCGTTCCACCACCGCAACTTCCAGGATGCCGCCGGGTCGGATGCGCAGGTCGGCCGAGGCCACGGCGTCGATGGCGACCACCGCCTCGCGCATTGCCTCGAGGTCGAGGTCCCACGAGCTGACCGGAAGATCGACGGGCACGGCTGTCCGCACCTGAAGGTCGACGGCTGGCGACGCGCCTTCCACGGCCATCAGGTTCACCATGAACTCGGGCCGTTCCTGAACCTGGCGCACCAGGTCGGACCCAAGGCCCGCGATCGCCGCCCGCCGGTCCTCGTCGCCAAGATAGACGCCGATCACCAGCGCGGTTGCAAAGCCGGGCACGCCCACCCGCATGAACGACCGGAAGAGCGGCGTGAGCCACAGCCGGTTCATGCGGTAGCTGAGCCGGGAGGGCGCCGGATCGCGCACGACCTTGGGTGTCCGGGGCGGCCGCTCCGTCGCGCCATGGCGGCCCTCGCCGCCCATGGCCGCCGGACGCCGTGGACGGATCAGACCGGATGCCGCGTCCGCGACGGGAAGCGCCGCGGAACCGTGCCGGGACGGCGCCGCGAACGAGGCAGGTGCCGCGGGCCGCTGCTCCTGCGTCGCGAACGCCGCCTGCGGCGGGTTCAGAAGGCGCGGCGGCGCCGCGCGAAAGATCGGGCGCGGGGCTTCGGACGGCATCTCGGCCGTCGCCGCGGAAGGCGCCGACGGGTGGTGGCCCGGCATCTCCGGCAGCGCCTCGCGCGGGACAGCCGCCTCGACACCACGCGGCGGGCGGTGCGCCTGGGCGGGGGCCGGCGCCTCGGTCACAGTCCGCGGTGCGATCACGGCCTCGCGCAGGGCCTCGTCCTCGGCGGCCAGCCGCGTCAGGCGGTCCGATATCTGCTGCAGCCCGTCGGCCTGCGCACGCGGCGCGGCGCGCAGCGTCAGCGGCGGCTCGGCCCGGGGTCCCGCGCTGCGGCGCGCCCCGGTCAGCGGCGGCTCCTGCCGGAACGGGGGGCCTAGCCGGGGCAACGGCTGCGCTCCAGGAACATCAGCACCGACTGCGTGAGGCGGCGCAGGCTGCGGCGCGGGGCAGCGGCACGCGAGACCTCGGCCGAGACCCGCGCCACGGCCTCGGCGGTGGCAAGCCGCGCGGCCTTGGGAAGCACCAGAACAGGTGGCGCCGTGCGCCGCGCCGGGGCCTGTCTGTCGGACAGGTCGGGGGCGAAAAGCCGGTGCGACGGCAAGGGCGGCCGCCAGGCGCCGACCGGTTCCACATCGGTCCTGAACGGGGCGATCATCTGTTGCATGAAGCGTCCTCCACGATCCACCGGCACAGCTCGGGAAAGCTCATCCCCTCGTGCGCCGCCTGCTCCGGGGTCAGCGACGTCGGCGTCATCCCCGGCTGCGTGTTGGTTTCCAGAAGCACGAGCCCGGCGAGGCCGCGGGCCTCGTCCCAGCGCAGGTCGGTGCGGCTGACCCCGCGGCAGCCCAGCGCGGCATGGGCGCGGAAGGCATAGTCCAGGCAGGCATCGAAGACCTCGGCCGGGATCTCGGCCGGTACGACGTGCCGCGATCCGCCCGGCTTGTACTTGGCGTCGTAGTCGTACCAGCCGTCGGTCAGGATGTCGGTCACGGTCAGCGCCCGGTCGCCCATCACGCTCACGGTCAGCTCGCGCCCCGGCGCGAAGGCCTCGACCATCACCGTCTCGGGCATCTCGGCCGCCAGCTTCGGCGGCGCATTCGCGCCCTCGGGCACGAGGTAGACCCCGACCGAGGACCCCTCGGCATTCGGCTTGACGACATAGGGCGGCGGCAGGACGTGGCGCGCCTGCGCCTCGTCGCGCGGAACTAGGACGCTGTCGACGACCGGCAGGCCGGCGGCGCGGTAGGCTTCCTTGGCCCGGGTCTTGTCCATGGCGAGCGCCGAGGCCAGCACGCCCGAATGGGTGTAGGGGATGCGCAGCCACTCCAGCATGCCCTGGACGCAGCCGTCCTCGCCCCAGCGGCCGTGCAGCGCGTTGAAGGCGACATCGGGGGCAAGCGCGCGCAGACGCTCCGCGAGGTCGGGGCCGGCATCGACCTCCGTCACCTCGAAGCCTGCCTCGCGCAGCGCCCGGGCGCAGCCGCGCCCGGTCGACAGCGACACCTCGCGTTCCGCAGAGGCGCCGCCCATCAGTACCGCTACGTGAGGGGCGATCCTGCTCGACCTGCCCGCCACTATCTGCCTCGACGGGGCGTTTCGCCCCTTGAACCGGGCCTGATTGGCCCTTGTTATCGCTCGTTATTCACCCGGGGCCGGTTCGCCGACCCTCATGATTTCCCACTCTAGCAAGACCCCGGTGGCTTGCAAAACCTTTTTGCGGACATCCTCGCCGAGGCCCTCGAGGTCGGCGGCCGTGGCGCCCCCCTCGTTGACCAGGAAGTTGCAGTGCTTCTCGCTCATCACCGCGCCGCCGCGGCGGGCGCCGCGCAGGCCCGCGCGGTCGATCAGCGACCACGCCTTGAGGTCGTGGACGTCGTCGGCCCTACCGGTTGAGGAAAACCCCGCCGGATTGCGGAAGGTGGACCCGGCCGAGCGGTCCTTCACCGGCTGGCTGGCATCGCGGCGGGCAAGCTGGTCCTCCATCCGCGCGGCCAGTGTTGCCGGATCGCCGCGGTCGCCGCGAAATGTGGCCTCGACCAGCACCCAGCCCTCGGGCAAGGCCGACTGGCGGTAGCCCAGCCGCAGGTCGGCAGGCGACAACGTCACCGTATCGCCCGCCCGGGTGACCGCGCGGGCCGAGACAAGGTGGTCGGCGACGTAACTGCCGTAGCAGCCCGCGTTCATCCGCACCGCCCCGCCGACCGACCCCGGGATGGTGCGCAGGAAGGTCAGGTCCACCCCTGC
>JALORM010000348.1 GCA_025458985.1 Paracoccaceae bacterium
GGCCATCCCGCACGCGCTGCAAGGACGTGACGTCCTGGGAATCGCCCAGACCGGGACCGGCAAGACCGCCGCTTTCGGCATTCCGCTGGTGGTCGCCCTGTCGAAACAGCAAGAGCGCCCTGCGCCCCGGTCCGCTCGCGCACTGGTTCTCGCTCCGACCCGCGAACTCGCAGGGCAGATCGTGCGGAGCCTCCAGGGGCTGACTGCCGATCTGCGCATCACGCTTGTGGTGGGCGGCAAGTCGCTGAATGCACAGGCACAGGCGTTGTCGCGTGGAACCGATGTCTTGGTGGCTACGCCCGGCCGCCTGATCGACCTGATGGAGCGAAATGCCATCGATCTCGGCCGCGCCCGGTTCCTCGTTCTCGACGAGGCCGACCAGATGCTCGACATCGGCTTCATCCATGCCCTGCGCCGGATCGCGCCGATGCTGAGCAAGGACCGACAGACCATGATGTTCTCCGCCACCATGCCGAAGGCGATGGCAGACCTGTCCCGCGACTACCTGACCGACGCCGTGCGCGTCGAGGTGTCGCCGCCGGGCAAGGTCGCGGACAAGGTCGCCCATTCGGTGCATTTCGTTGCCAAGGAACAGAAGCAGGATCTGCTGATCGGACTTCTGGACGGCCATCGCGAGGACAGGGCGTTGGTATTCTCGCGGACCAAGCACGGCGCGGAGCGGCTGATGAAGCACCTCGACCGTCTGGGCTTCGCCGCCACCTCGATCCACGGGAACAAGAGTTCAGGGCCGGATCGGTGCGCGTGCTCGTGGCGACGGATGTCGCGGCGCGCGGGGTCGACATTCCGGGCGTGGGGTACGTCTACAACTACGACCTTCCGAATGTGCCGGAAAACTATGTCCATCGGATCGGTCGGACGGCGCGGGCCGGGCGCGAGGGTCGGGCGATCGCATTCTGTGCCGTGGACGAGATGGCGGAGCTTACGGCGATCGAGAAGGTGCTCGGCGCCAACGTCGCGATTGCCGGGGGCAGGCCTTGGATTAAGGCGGACGAGACGCCCAAAGCGCGGCAGAAGCGACGGCCACGCCGACGGTCGGGAGGGCGCACGGATCGAATGGCTGCGTGACGCAGTGCCGACAGCCCGAGGGCCCCGCGCCGGACAAGGAAGAGCGCGCTGCACCGGCGGCTGACTGCGACCCGGACAGGCTTTCCCAGCGAGGCGGCGCTTTCTCCGCAGGAGGATCACGACATGAACACTCCCGAACGGATCCGGCGTGGCCTCGGCAGCACGGTGATCGCTGCGGCCGGCATGATCGCCAGCCTGACGTTACCTGCCTTCGCACAAGACGGGACAGGGCCGCTGCCGGACAACGCGGAAGCCCGCAGCTACAGCGGCGGCTGGAACTGCGCGCTCGGATACCGCGTGAACGGCGCGGAGTGTGTCGCCATCGACATCCCGGAGAATGCCCATGCAACGGGGCGGTCCTACGGTTCGGGCTGGGCGTGTCGGCGCGGGTACGAAGAAGTGCGGGGCACCTCCTGCAAGGCGATCCCGGTGCCCGAGAATGCCTTCCTGCGATCCTCCGGCTACGACTGGCAGTGCGACCGCGGATACCGACAGGAGCGCGAGACCTGCGTTCCCATCGTCCTGCCAGACAACGCCTATCTCACCGACGACACCTCAGGCTCCGGTTGGACCTGCGACCGCGGTTTCACCGCCAGCTCCGACGCCTGCGTTCCGATCGCGGTTCCCGAGAACGGGTATCTCACCAATGCGGACTACGGCGCCGAATGGGCCTGTGAGAGGGGCTTCTTCGAAATCGATGGCCGCTGCGATCCCGTGGCGCTACCGGCGAATGCCTTTCTCGACCCGGCGTCCTACGGGCCGGGATGGCGCTGCGAGCGGGGATTTGAGCCCGTGAACAACGCCTGCGTGCCGATCGACCTTCCGGCAAACGCGCATCTCGAGCGATCCGGAAACGCATGGCGCTGCGATGGCAGCTTCCAACTCGCGGATGGGGAGTGCGTTCTTGGACGATAGAGCGCCACGATCAGGCCACGGCGATGCGCTTGGCATACGGATGCGGATCGGTTGCCGGCTGCGCTACCGGCTGACGCAGCCGACGCCGCTCATCGCCATGCTGAACGTGCACTACTCGCGCTTCGGCGACCTGGAGCGCGCCGACTATCTGGTGACCTCGCCCAGCGTTCCGCTCGAAAGCTATCGGGACGGGTTCGGAAACTGGTGCACACGGATGGTGGCGCCGGCGGGAGACTTCACCTTGTCCACCGACGGGATCTTCCGCGATTGCGGTGTGCCCGATCCGGTCGCGCCCAGCGCCTCGCAGCAGGCAGTCCAGGAACTGCCCTTCGAGACACTGGTCTATCTACTTGGCAGCCGCTACTGCGACACCGATCTTCTGTCGGAAGAGGCGTGGCGCCTGTTCGAGACCACGCCGCCGGGCTGGTCTCGGGTGCAGGCGATTTCTGATTTCGTGCACTCTGCCGTCTCGTTCGACTACATGCAGGCAAGCGCGACGCGCACGGCGTCTGAAACGCTGGCAGGGCGGCAAGGTGTCTGCCGGGATTTCGCCCATCTCGCGATTGCCTTCTGCCGGTGCATGAACATCCCCGCCCGCTACTGCACCGGCTATCTGAGCGAATTCGGTGAACCCGAACCGCACGCGCCCGACGACTTCGCGGCCTGGATGGAGGTCTTTCTCGACGGCCGCTGGTGGGTGTTCGATCCGCGAAACAACTCAAGGCGCATGGGGCGGATCCTGATCGCCCGTGGCCGGGACGCGGCCGATGTGCCTCTGACCCAGACGTTCGGACCGAGTATCCTGACGCAATTCAATGTCTGGACCTGGGACGCAAGAGACGACCCAGCCGAGGCGTCACCTGTTTCTCGCGGTTGATCGGTAGCGTCCCATCACAGAACAGATGTGTTGATTTGTAGTCGGTTCGCGAAGCCGGCTGCCCTGCCGATCTTCCCGTCATCCCAAGTCACCGACTATCCTGGAGGATCGAGATGACCAATTCGATCAAGACGACCGCTGTGTTCCTGCGACCGTTCCAGCTTCCGAGCTTCAATGAGACCCTTCCGCCGGGCGAATACGAGATCGAGACCCAACTGCTGGAGCCTGTGGACTGGATCGAACCGGGCACATGGACGTCGTCCGTTCTCGTCCGGCTGCATCCGCGCGCTTCGCATCCCGGACTCAGCCGAACGCTCACCGTGCCGCTCGCCGAACTGGAGCACGCGGCTGCCAAGGACAAGCCTACCGGCAAGGCCCTGACGGATTTCTTCCTTGAGGAGATGCTGGCCGACCCGATGATCCGCCTCGTCATGCAGGCGGACGGGGTGGCCGAGGCCGACCTCCGCACCCTCTATTCTCCCCAGTTCGACCAACAGCAGGCAGGGCAAGACGACCCGTCCAAGACGGGAGAACCCCGTCGCGGGAGGCATGCCAGCGATGTCGGCCCACGCTCCGGAAGCGCGCGCCCGGGCATCGGAGAGTGACCCCGGTCTTGCACATACGTCGCTTCTTCCAGTCGACAGCTTTGCTCGATGGCAATGTCGAGGCTTCGAAATGACCGATGAGCCGATCGATCTCGACGGCCGCAGGTCCGTTGCCGGACAGCGTGCGTCGGAAATGCGACGGCGCCCCGTGAACAGCCCGCCACCACTTACGCTTCCGCCGCAACCGCACCTTGAAGGCCTCGGAGATCAGATACTGGCGGAGCCGGCGCGGACGTGGGCCGAAGTGATGAATAAGTGGCGCTTCCTTCTCGACCGTTATGCGGCGACGCCCGAGG
>JALORM010000349.1 GCA_025458985.1 Paracoccaceae bacterium
AGCTTCGCAAGCTCGCCCATCGTCTCGGGCGTCATGTCGATCACCGACCGCGGCGGGATGTTGTAGATGATGATCGGCAGCGACGAGGCCTCGTGCAGGGCGGTGTAGTGCGCGATCAGCCCGCGCTGGGTGGGCTTGTTGTAGTAGGGCGTCACGACCAGCGCCGCATCGGCGCCCACACGCTCGGCATGGCGGATGAGGCGGATCGCCTCGGCGGTGTTGTTCGACCCCGCGCCCGCGATCACCGGCACGCGCTTCCGCGCCGCCTTGACCACGGCCTCGACCACCGCCTCGTGTTCCTCATGCGTCAGGGTCGGGCTTTCGCCGGTGGTGCCGACCGGGACAAGGCCGGTGGAGCCTTCGGCGATCTGCCATTCGACGATGTCCTTCAGCGCCTCGAAGTCCACCGCGCCGTCGCGGAACGGCGTGACGAGGGCGGGCATCGAGCCGGTGAACATGATCGGCAATCCTTCGGGCTTCGCGGGGCCATCGAGTCGCCCCCGGGGGTGAGCGCGCGGACCCTAGCGGCCGGCGGTCGCCTTGCCAAGTTTGTGTGTTGCAGCGCGCTGCGGCGCGACTATCCTTGGCGCCGAGAGCAGTCAAAAGCCCCGAGAGAGAGCTTGCCCGTGGTGCCGCAGCCCTTCCGCGCCGTCCTTCTCCTTTGCGCCCTGCTGGCCGCCGGCCCGGCCTCGGCCGACCTTGCTGCCGCGCTCAGGGCCGTCGCTGCCGGCGACTGGCCGGCCGCCCGTGCCGCCGCGCGGGACGAGATCGCGCGCGACGTCGTCGAATGGCACCGCCTGCGTGCGGGCGAGGGGACCTGGGGCGACTACCGCGACTTCCTCGCCCGGCGGCCGGACTGGCCGGGCCTGCCGCTTCTGGCCGAGAAGGGCGAGGCCAAGATCCCCGAAGGGGCCGATCCCGCCGCCGTCACCGCATACTTCGCCGACCGGCCGCCGCAGACCGGGGCGGGGCTTCTGCGCCTGGCCGAGGCCTACCGCACGCTCGGCCGGACCGGCGATGCCGAGGCAAGCCTGGTGCAGGGCTGGCGCACGCTGCTCTTGCGCGCCGCCGACCAGCAGGCGCTGCTGGCCGCCTACGCAGACCTTCTCAGGCCGCACCACGAGGCGCGGCTCGACATGCTGCTCTGGCGCGGGGCCGAGCTCAACGCGCGGGCCATGCTGCCGCTCGTCACGCCCGGCTGGCAGCGGCTGGCCGCCGCACGGATCGGCTTGCGCGAACAGGCTGACGGGGTGGATGCGTTGATCGAGGCCGTCCCCGAGGCGCTGCGCGGCGACCCGGGCCTGGCCTTCGAGAGGTTCCAGTGGCGCGCGGTCAAGGGCCGCAACGACGACGCGATCGCCCTGGCCCTGGAACGGTCGGGATCGGCCGAGGACCTCGGACGCCCCGACGCCTGGGCCAGCTGGCGCGCGACGCTTGCGCGCTGGGCGCTGCGCGAGGGCAAGGCGGACGTCGCCTACCGGCTTGCCGCCTCGCACCGCATGACCGAAGGCGCGGACTACGCCGACCTCGAATGGCTTGCAGGCTACGCCGCGCTGCGGTTCCGCAACGACCCGGCCACCGCGCTGCGCCACTTCCGCGCCTTCCGCGCCGTGGTCGAGACGCCGATCAGCCTGGGCCGCGCCGGCTACTGGGAAGGCCGTGCGCTCGAGGCGCTGGGCGACCGCGAGGGGGCGCAGCTGGCCTACGAGCTTGGCGGCGAGCACCAGACCTCGTTCTACGGCCTTCTGGCGGCCGAGAAGGCGGGCCTGCCGATGGACATGTCTCTGGCGACCGGCGGGCCCGAGGCGCCGGACTGGCGGCAGGCGGCCTTCGCGCAGTCCTCGGTCCTGCAGGCGGCGCTTGCGATCCGCGAGGCGGGGGACCGGCTTCTCTTCACCCGCTTCATGCTGCACCTGGCTGAAGGCTTCGACACCACCGCCTACATCCAGGCCGGCGACATGGCACTGGCGCTGGGCGAGCCCTACACCGCCGTCGCGCTGGGCAAGCAGGCGGCCGAGCGCAACATCATCATCGCGCGGGCCTATTTCCCCGTGACCGCGCTGGCCGAAAGCCGGTTCGAGGTCCCGGCCGAGCTGGTGCTGGCCATCGCCCGGCGCGAAAGCGAGTTCAATCCGGCGGTGGTGTCCTCGGCCGGAGCGCGCGGGCTGATGCAGGTGATGCCGGGCACCGCCGAGGACATGGCCCGCGAGTTGGGGATCGAGTATGCGCCGGGCCGCCTGACCACCGACCCCGCCTACAACGCGCGCCTCGGCGCGGCCTACCTCAAGCGGCTCGTGGAGCGGTTCGGGCCGAGCCCGGTCCTCGTCGCCGCAGGCTACAACGCCGGCCCCGCGCGCCCCGCGCGCTGGATCGAGGAGCGCGGCGACCCGCGCAGCGATGCGGTCGACGTGATCGACTGGATCGAGGCGATCCCCTTCACCGAAACGCGCACCTACGTGATGCGGGTGGCCGAAAGCCTTCCCATCTACCGCGCCCGGCTGACCGGGCAGGCCCAGCCGATGCGGCTGAGCGAGGAACTGCGCGGCCGCTGATGCCAGCGCCCGTCAGGGGCGCGCACCTGCCGCCAGAGCCTTGAGAAGCGCCCCGAGCAGCGCCGGCGCGGGATGGTCGCCGTGGCCGACGCCCACCGCCTCGTCGTTGTCGCGCGCCCGGCTGCGCCGGACCGTGCAGGTCCAGTGCCCGTGTCCGGTGCTGGCCTGCCCGTCCATCGTCACCGCCCATCCCGGCAGGACGGCCGTGACGGTCCGCAGCACCGCATCCACGCTGGCGAAGCCGTCCGGCGCGGCGTGACCGGCATGCCTGAGCGTCTGCGCCACGCGGTCGGCCAGCGCGCCCCGCACGTCGGCCGCCGCCTCGACCTCTTCGCCCAGCGCCTTTAGCCCCGCATCGACCATCGCCCCGTCCTCCGCGTGTCCCTTGGCCGACCATGCAGGCATCCGAGCCGCTGATCCTTGATGCAGGTCAACGATCCCGGGGCGGCACCCCGGCATTGTCCCGACATTCGCAACAGGGAGAGCCGCCATGGCCGGGGACAAGCGCCGCGTGATCCGCTTCGAAAAGCTCAAGCGCGGCGACGTCGCGCTGGTGGGCGGCAAGAACTCGTCGCTGGGCGAGATGGTGGCGCGGCTGTCGAAGGCCGGCAT
>JALORM010000350.1 GCA_025458985.1 Paracoccaceae bacterium
GCGGGCCAGCGCCTCGACCCGCGCGCCGGTGACGATCTCGCCGCCCGCCGCGCGGCAGGCCCGGGCATAGCCCTGGATCAGCCGGTCGGTGTCGATGTCCTGCGCGGCGTCGGAATGGGCGGCATAGGCCACCCGCCGGTTCAGGATCGGCACCATCGCGCGCGCCTCGTCGGGCGTCAGCGGCGCCAGCGCCATCGCCGCCGCATCGGCCTCGGCCACGGCGCGGCCGGCATCGTCGGCCACCACCATCAGCCCGCGCGGGCTGAGGACGCCCGCGGCCTGGTGGTAGGCAAGGCTCGCGCGGTTCAACGCGATCGTGGCGGGCTTGCCGTAGCTTTCCTCGAACAGCGCCGCCGACCGGCCGGAAGCATGGTAGGCCAGGTGCGGCTCGGCCTCGAGCAGCACGACCTTGCCCAGGGGCGCCAGCCGGGCCGCGGCCGAGACGCCGGTGACCCCGCCGCCGACGATCAGGAAATCGGCGCTCATGCCTCTTCCGACCGGTCGGTGGCGGGGGGCGGCGGCGGCGACAGGGCGTCGAGCGCGGCCAGCAGGTCGTCCGGCACCGCCCGCCCCAGCGCGGCGAGCGAGGGCGCAAGCTGGTCGGCCGACCGCGCGCTGACGATGGGCGCGGTCACGCCCGGCCGCGCGGCAACCCAGGCGACGGCCAGCGTCGCGGGTTGCCAGCCCGCCTCGGCGGCAAGGCGCGCGAAGGCCCCGGCCGCGGCATGGGCCGAGGCTGCCCCGTAGCGGCGGGCATACATCTCGTCCTCGGTCAGCCGCCCCGCACCGCCCGCGGCATACTTGCCGGTCAGAAGCCCCCCGCCCAGCGGCGAATAGGGGAAGACGGCGAACCCCTCGGACCGGGCCATCGGCAGGATCTCGACCTCGGCCTGCCGCTTCACCAGGTTCAGCATCGGCTGCAGCGCGGCGAGGCAGAGGCCGTGCGCGGCCGCCGCATGCGTGGCCTTCATCGTCTGCCAGGCGGCGAAGTTGGACACGCCGACGTGGCGCACCTTGCCTTCGCGGACCAGCGTGGCGAGGGCGCCGAAGGTCTCCTCCAGCGGCGTCTCGCCGTCCCAGCGGTGCAGGTAGAACAGGTCGATGGTCTCGACGCCGAGGCGCCGGGCGCTGTCCTCCCAGCTGGCGCGCACCGTCGCGGCGGTCAGGGGGCGGTCGAACCGGCATTTCGAGGCGAGGAACACCGCCCCGCGTTCGGCGCGGGCAAGGCGGCCCAGGATCTCCTCGGACCGGCCGCCGGTATAGGCATGGGCGGTGTCGAAGGCGTTGATCCCGGCATCGCGGCAGGCAGCCCACATCGCGGCCGAGGCGCCCTCGTCCGCGCGGCCGCCGAACTGCATCGTGCCGAACATCAGGGGCGAAAGCGGGGCGCCGTCGGGCGTGGCAAGGCGGGTCATGCCCATCTTGTGCCCCGCCCCGCCCGCGAAGGCAAAGGGGAGTTGCCGGGGCGGGGCCAAGGGCGGGAGTGCACCCCCGCCGCGTCCGCGGTCGTGGTCGGCGCCGGACGGTCGTCCCGTCCGCCGACAGGAGCTGCCCCGCGCTGCGTGCCGGAAAAAAGAACAAGGGCCCGCACGGCGGCGGGCCCCTGCCTTCGGATCGCCTGGCCCTCAGCTCGGGATGTCGCCGGTGATGCCCTCGACGTAGAAGTTCATGCTGACCAGCTGCTCGTCGGTCGCCACCTCGCCCTCGGCAAGGAACGGCGTGCCGTCCTGCTTGGTGATCGGGCCGGTGAACGGGTGATAGGTGCCCGCGGTGATCGCGTCGATCATCCCCTGCGCCTCGGCGCGGACATCCTCGGGCACCGCCTCGGTGATCTCGCCGATCTCGACCTCGCCCTCGGGCATGCCGCCCCAGGTGTGGGTCGAGGTCCAGGTCCCGTCCAGCACCGCGCCGACCCGCTTGACGTAGTAGGGCGCCCAGTTGTCGATGATCGAGGCGACGCGGGGCGAGGGCTTGAAGGCCGCCATGTCCGAGGCCTGGCCGAAGCCGATCACGCCCTCCGTCTTCGCCATCTCGGCCAGCGGCGCGGTCGAATCGGTGTGCTGGGCGATCACGTCGACGCCCTGTTCCAGCATCGCCTTGGCGGCGTCGGCCTCCTTGGCGGGGTCGAACCAGGTATAGGCCCAGACCACCGTCAGCTCGACCGCCGGGTTCACCTTGCGGGCATGCAGGAAGTACGAGTTGATGCCCTGGATCACCTCGGGGATCGGGAACGAGGCGATGTAGCCGATCTTGTTGGTCTTGGTCATGCGGCCCGCGATGTGGCCGATGACCGCCCGGCCCTCGTAGAACCGCGCGTCGTAGGTCGCCACGTTGTCGGCGCGCTTGTAGCCGGTCGCATGTTCGAACTTCACGTTCGGGAACTTGGCGGCCACGTTGATCGTGGGATCCATGAAGCCGAACGAGGTTGTGAAGATCAGCCCCGCCCCGCCCAGCGCCATTTGGGTCAGCACGCGTTCGGCATCGGCGCCCTCGGGCACGCTTTCCTGATAGATCGTCTCGACCCGGTCGCCATAGGCCGCTTCCACGGCCAGCCGGCCCTGATCGTGCTGGTAGGTCCAGCCGCCGTCGCCGATCGGGCCGACATAGACGAAGCCGACCTTCAGCTTGTCTTGCGCCTGTGCGGGAAGCCCCAGCGCGGCGGCTGCGGCCGCACCGGCGCCGGTAGCCAGAAGGGTTCTTCTTTTCATTGCCGTTACTCCCTGTTGGTCCCGGGTCTCCCGGGGTTTGGCAGCGCCCCTAGCTCGAGGCATGAAACACACGGCCGAGCGCCGCGGGCGCGTTCAGCGCGGCCCGCGAGCGGTCGGACGAGATGATGACCAGCACCAGGATGGTTATCAGGTAGGGCGACATCGACAAGACCTCGACCGGCACCTTCACGCCGGCGGCCTGAAGGTTCAGCTGCAGGACGGCGATCCCGCCGAAGAGATAGGCGCCCAGGAGAACGCGCCACGGCTTCCACGAGGCGAAGACCACGATGGCCAGCGCGATCCACCCCGCACCCGCCGTCATGCCTTCGGTCCACTGCGGAACCCGGACGAGGCTGATGTAGGCTCCGCCCAGGCCCGCCAGCGCGCCGCCGAAGGCGATGGCCAGCAGGCGGATGCGCACCACGCGGTAGCCCAGCGCATGGGCCGCAGGATCAGCCCGGCGCGGGTGAACCGCAGGAAGGCCCAGGTGGCCGCCACCAGCGCGACCGACAGGTAGAGGACCGGATCGTGCCGGAACAGGATCGGCCCCAGCACGGGGATGTCGGACAGAAGCGGCAGGTTCCAGTCCGCCAGAACCGGCGTCTTGATGCCCACATAGCCCTGCCCGAGCAGCGCCGAGAGGCCTAAGCCGAACAGCGTCAGCGCCAGCCCCGTCGCCACCTGGTTCGACAGAAGGACCTGCGTCAGTACCCCGAACAGCAGCGACAGCCCCGCCCCGGCCAGCGCGGCCGCCAGAAAGCCCACGCCGGGCGAGCCGGTGTTGACCCCGACCGCAAAGCCCGCGATGGCGCCGAAGATCATCATCCCCTCGACGCCGAGGTTCAGGACACCCGCCTTCTCGACGATCAGCTCGCCCGTCGCCGCCAGCAGGATCGGCGTCGCGGCGACCATCAGCGAGGCGAGCAGGAGGATCGGGTCAATGCCGCCCATGCCTCAGGTCCTTCCCGAAATGTCGTGCGCCCAAGCCATGGCTTGCAGCAGCGCGAGTCCGACGCCAAGAACGAGGCCCGCCGGAAACGCCAGGCGCAAGGCAGGCGGCGCGGGAAGCCTGCGGCGAGGTGAGGTCCGAGGCGGCGGATCCTCCCGACCGGGCCGGCGACGGATTGCACGCCAGGTCAGGGATGCAGCATGCAGGCAACCCACCAGGAGGAGTTGCGAGACCAAGATGAAGACCACGAACGCCAGCAACAGCGCGCCACCCATAATCGCATGCGCCGTGCCGAGCGCGCCCGGTCCCAGTCCTCCCAGCATCAAGCCCGCTGCGAAAAGCAGAAGGGCGGCGCCCCGGTCGGCGGCGGTCATGGTCCCCTTGCCCATCACGCCACCTCCCTGCGGCCCAGCCGCACCCGGTAGTTGGTCAGCACGTCGACCGACAGCAGGAAGAACAGAAGCATCCCCTGGAACGCCTGGATCGCCGCCGCCGGCAGGCCGAGGTTCGT
>JALORM010000351.1 GCA_025458985.1 Paracoccaceae bacterium
GCTGACCGAGGCGACGGTCGACTACCTCTCGGCCCAGGTCGAGGCGGGCGCCGAGGTCGTCAAGATCTTCGACAGCTGGGCGGGATCGCTGAGGGGCGACGATTTCGACCGCTACGCGCTGGAACCCGCGCGGGCGATCACCGCCGCACTCAAGGCCCGGCACCCGGGCCTGCCGGTCATCGCCTTCCCGCGCGAGGCGGGCGAACGCTATGTCGGCTTCGCCAGGGCCACCGGGGCCGACTGCGTGGCGGTCGACAATTCGGTATCCGCCGACTGGGCGGCCGAACACGTCCAGAAGGACGGCTGCGTGCAGGGCAACCTCGACCCCAGGCTGATGGTCGAGGGCGGTGCGCGGCTGGTGGAAGAGACCAAGCGCATCGTGAAGGCCTTCTCGGGCGGCCCGCACATCTTCAACCTCGGCCACGGCATCACGCCGGAGGCCGACCCCGAGAACGTGCATCTGATGCTGGAGGCGATCCGGGGCTAACCCTGCGGATGCCCGGGCCAGACGGCCCCGCCGGTCCCCTCACCCCCTCCCTCGCCACGAGGGGAAGGGGGCCATCTTCGCGCACCGGCGCACACCTCGCGGGCAGGCCGGTGGCCTGCGCCTCCCCTCCCCCCGGTGGGGAAGGATTGGGGGAGGGGCCGCTGCAGCGGCCTTGCCCTACAGCTCCACCCAGCCCCCGAACGCCACCTTCGCCTCCCATGCCCCGTCCTGCCCGGCGCGGGCCAGCGCCGCGCGGATCACCCCCATGTGGGTGACGATCAGCGTGCCGGGGGCGCCGTGATCCTCCAGCGCCGCCGCCACGCGCGCGGCCATCTCGGCCACCGTCTCGCCGCCATGGGGGCGCGCGCCACGGCCAGCCGCTCGGCCAGGCGGGCGCAGCGGACAAGCGGGCTGGTGACGATCCGCGCCACGGGCGGCAGTTGTGCCGCGAGGCGGCGCGCCTCGTTCGCCAGATCGGGGCCGGGGGGCAGGTCGGTCGCGCCGTAGCAGGTCCCGTCCGAGCCCACCGGCCGGGTGTGGCGCAGCAGGATCAGAGCCACGCGAGCAGCCCGAGGTAGAAGCCGACCTCGGCGCATTGCTGGGTCGCGCCGAGGCAGTCGCCAGTATAGCCGCCAAGCCGCCGTTCGTAGACCCGGCGGATCGCCCACGTGCCCAGCGCCAGCCCGGCCAGCCCCGCCAGCGGCGCCATCACCCCCAGCACCGGAACCAGTGGCAGCAGCGCCGCCCCGCCCGTCAGCAGCGCAAAGCGCAGGCCGTCACGGCCGATCCCGTCGGCGACAGGCTTTCCCGTGCCGTGGTCGCGCACATAGGCCGACGTGGCGATCACATGGACCGATGCCGCGCGGCTTGCTGCATGGCTCGCGACCAGCACCCAGACCAGCGGCGCGGTCGGCGCCAGCGCGGCAAGCGCCGCGACCCGCACCGCCAGCATCATGCCCACCCCCGCCGCGCCGTAGGTGCCGATCCGGCTGTCCTTCATGATCTCGAGCGCCCGGTCGCGCGTCACCGCCCCGCCCAGCCCGTCGCAGGTGTCGGCGAAGCCGTCCTCGTGGAAGCAGCCAGTCAGAACCAGGCCGAAGGCCACCGCGAAAAGTACGGCCACCAGCGGCGGAAACAGCACCGACGCCCCCCACCACACCAGCCCGATCAGCGCACCGATCAGCGCCCCGGCGGCAGGGTGCCAGCGGGTCGACGCGGCAAAGCGTTCGGGCGTCCAGCCCGGGTCCGGCACCGGCAGCCGGGTCAGGAACTGCAGGGCCAGCAGGAACCCGGCCCGCGCCTCGGCAAGGGCGCTCATCCCCGGCTGACCCCGGCGCTTTCGAAGCTTGCCATATCGCGCAGCATCGCCGCCGCGGCCCGCACCAGCGGCAGCGCCAGCAGCGCCCCCGTGCCCTCGCCAAGCCGGAGTCCCAGCGCCAGCAGCGGCTCGGCCTGCAGCGCGTGCAGCACCGCGGCGTGGCCCTGTTCCTCGGATAGGTGGCAGAAGACGAAGGCCCCGCGCAGTTCTGGCGCACGGACCAGCGCGCAGGCGGCCGCCGCCGTGGCGATGAACCCGTCGACCAGAACCAGCCGCCGCGCCACGGCGGCCGAGGCCATCGCGCCCGCCATCATCGCGATCTCGAACCCGCCGTATTCGGCCAGCGCCTCGTCGGGCGAAAGCCGCCAGGGCGTGCGCAGCGCAGCCCTCTCCAGCACGGCGCGCTTGCGGGCAAGGCCCGCGTCGTCCAGCCCCGTGCCGCGCCCGACGATACCGGCGACCGGCAGGCCCAGAAGCTTGGCCACGACCAGGGTCGCGGCCGAGGTGTTGGCGATGCCCATCTCGCCGAAGGCCATGACCTCGGCCTGCCCCGCCCGGCCAAGCTCTGCCCCCGCGTCCAGCGCCCGGTCCCGCTCTTCCCCGGTCATCGCGGGACCGAGGGCGCTGTTGGCCGTGCCCGGCCCGATCCGGCGCGAGATCAGCGCGGGGTCGTCCAGGGGCGCGCCCGCCACGCCGGCATCGACCACCACGACCTCGGCGCCAAGCTCCCGTGCGAAGACGGTCGCCGCGGCGCCACCGGCCAGGAAGTTCTTCACCATCTCACGCGTCACCGCCTGCGGATAGGCGCTGACCGCTTCTGCGGCGATGCCGTGGTCGGCCGCGAAGATCGTGAGGCGGCAGCGCTCGGCCACCGGAGCAAGCGTTCCCTGCAACCGCGCCAGCTGGGCCGCCAGCGCCTCGATCCGGCCAAGCGCGCCGACCGGCTTGGTCTTGCCGTCGATCGCCGCCTTCAGCGCGGCTTCGAAGTCGGGGGCGCCCGCACTCACGGCATCGGCCCGTCGCCATAACGCCTGCGGGCCGCGTTCCCTGCCCTTGCCGCGCCGCAGGCGCGGCCCGGCCCAACCCGAGGAGCGATCCCGCGAGGGATCGCGACGAGGGGCGGGAGAGCCACCGGCCCGGTCCCCGTCACGTCCACTTCGCGACGGGCGGCAGGCTCATCAGCACCGCATTCGCGTCGTGCCCCGTCTCCAGCCCGAACTTCGTGCCGCGGTCGTAGACCAGGTTGTATTCGGCATAGAGCCCCCGGTGGACAAGCTGCACCTCGCGGTCGGCGTCGGACCAGGGGATGTCTCGCCGGCGCTCCACGCAGGGCACGAAGGCCGGCAGGAAGGCGCTCCCGACGGCTTGCGTGAAGGCGAAGTCGGCCTCCCAGTCGCCGGTATTGAGGTCGTCGAAGAAGATGCCGCCCACGCCGCGGGCCCGGCCGCGATGCGGCACGAAGAAGTAGTCGTCGGCCCAGGCCTTGAAGCGGGGATAGTAGTCTGCCGAATGCGGCGCGCAGGCGTCTTCCAGCACCTTGTGGAATGCGGCGGTGTCCTCGGCATATTCGATGCAGGGGTTGAGGTCGGACCCGCCGCCGAACCACCAGGCGCCCGGCGTCCAGAACATCCGCGTGTTCATGTGTACAGCTGGCGTGTGCGGGTTCTGCATGTGGGCGACCAGGCTGATGCCGCTTGCCCAGAACCGCGGGTCCTCGGCCATGCCCGGGACGCCGCGCGCAGCCATCGCCTTCTGCGCCCGCTCGCCCAGCCGGCCGTAGACGGTCGAGACGTTGACGCCCACCTTTTCGAACACCCGGCCGCCGCGCAACACGCTCATCAGCCCCCCGCCCGCGTCCGACCCGTCGTCGGAATGGCGTCTGGTCTCGCTGACCGCGAACCTTCCGGGCGCAGCGTCGGCGAAGGGGCCAGTCGCCTGGGCGTCCTCCAGTGCCTCGAA
>JALORM010000352.1 GCA_025458985.1 Paracoccaceae bacterium
TCGCCCCGCCGCGGCGGGCTGGCAGCGCAGCGGTCGATGCTGATCAGCCGGCTGGGCCTGGTGGAACTGCGCCAGCGCCGCTACGCGACCTGGCCCTGACCGGTCAGCCGAAGCGCATCGGCGAGCAGGGGGCTGCCGTGTCGGACGGTTGGCGTCCGGCGACGAGGTCCGCCACGATGCGGGCCGTGGCGGGGGCCAGCGTGACGCCCAGGTGGCCGTGGCCGAAGGCATGGATGACGGCGCGCCCGCCGCGCGAGGCGCCGATGACGGGCAGGCTGTCGGGGATCGAGGGACGCAGGCCCATCCAGGTGCGGTCGGGCGGGCCGAGCTGGGGGAACACGCCCCGGGCGCCTTCGACCAGCCGGGCGATCCGATGCGGCGAAGGGGGCGCGTCGATGCCCCCCAGCTCCACCGTTCCGGCCGCCCGCATCCGCCCCGCCATCGGGCAGAGGTAGAAGCCCCGGGCCACCATGGCCGAGGGGCGCGACAGCAGGGGTGCCTCCATGTCCCATTCGGCGTGGTAGCCACGCTCGGTATCAAGCGGCACCCGGTCTCCGGCCCGCCGGGCGAGCAGCTTCGAACGTGCCCCGGCCGCGATCACTGCGTGGCGGGCCGTCAGATGCAGCCCCGGCCCGGTCAGCGCGACGCCGCCCGCCTCCCGGTCCAGCCGCTCGACCCGGGCCGCCACCAGGCGCACCCCCGCGGCCATGCCAGCTGCGGCGAGCCGGGCCATCATCGCGCCGGGGTCGGTCAGGAACAGCGCGCCGGGGAACAGCGCCGCCCCGGCGACCGGCGGCAGCGCGGGCTCCAGCGCCGTCACTTCGGCGGCCGAGACGGTCTCGACCGCCACGCCCAGCGACCGGCGGAAGGCAAGGTCCCCGGCGGCGGCCCGTACTGCCGCCGGGCTGTCGTAGAGGTAGAGGCACCCGGTCTGGCGCAGAATATCCGCCCCCCCGACTGCCGCTGCCAGCTCTCTCCAGAGCGGCCCCGCGTCGGCCAGAAGCCCTGCCAGCGCCACCGCGTTGCTGCGTGCGGGGCCCGGCAGCGACTGGCGCGCGAAGCGCAGGAGCCAGGGCGCCAGAGACGGCAGGGCGTCGCGCCGGACCGACAGCGGCGAGGTACGGTCGAACAGAAGCGAGGGCAGCGACTTGAGGACCGCCGGCGTGCCCACCGGCTGCACCGCGTAGTCGGCGATGGTCCCGGCATTGCCGTAGCTTGCGCCCGACCCGGGCGGCTCGGGGTCGAGCACCACGACCTCGCGGCCCTCGGAGGCAAGCCGCAAGGCCACGGTCAGGCCGATCACCCCGGCCCCGACCACCGCGACCTCGGATGCCGTCCGATCCACCTTCGGTCCTTCCTTTTGTTATAAATACCGTCGGGGGGTGCGGGGGGTGGAAAACCCCCCGCCGGGGGGTCGCGGGGGGCTGGCCCCCCGCGCCTGCGCCCGCCACGCCTACATGCAGGCCTCGTAAAGCGTGCGGGTGTTCTCGCGCGTCATCTCGACCGGATTGCCGCCGCAGGAGGGGTCCTCCAGCGCCATCTCGGTCAGCTCGTCCAGCCGCGCCGCCTCGACGCCCATCGCGCCGAGGCTCTCGGGGATGGCCAGCTCGGCCCGCAGCGCCATCACGGCGGCGCGGAACCCGTCGAACCCGCCCGCGATGCCGAGATACGCCGCCGCCCTGCCGACCCTCTCCTCGATGGCCGGCCGGTTGAAGTCCAGCACCATCGGCATCACCACCGCGTTCGTCGTGCCGTGGTGGGTGTTGTAGACTGCGCCCACCGGGTGGCTCAGCGAATGGATCGCGCCGAGGCCCTTCTGGAAGGCGACCGCGCCCATCGCGGCCGCGCTCATCATGTGGGCGCGGGCTTCGAGGTTGCCGGGCTCGGCATAGGCCAGGGGCAGGTTCTCGAACACCAGCCGCATCCCTTCCAGCGCGATCCCCTGGCTCATCGGGTGGTAGAAGGGGCTGCAGTAGGCTTCGAGGCAATGCGCCAGCGCGTCCATGCCGGTGCCGGCGGTGATGAACTTCGGCATGCCGACCGTCAGTTCCGGGTCGCAGATCGTGACGGCGGGCATCAGCTTGGGGTGGAAGATGATCTTCTTCTTGTGGGTGGCGCTGTTGGTCAGCACCCCCGCGCGGCCGACCTCGGACCCCGTGCCGGCGGTCGTCGGCACCGCGACGATCGGGGCGATCTTCGACGCATCGGCCCGCGTCCACCAGTCGCCGATATCCTCCAGCTCCCAGACGGTGACGCTCTGGCCAACCATCAGCGCGATCATCTTGCCGAGGTCGAGCGCCGAGCCGCCGCCGAAGCACACCACGCCGTCGTGCCCGCCGGCGCGATAGGCGGCGATCCCGGCCGCCATGTTCGCCTCGTTCGGGTTGGGGTCGACCTCGGAGAACACCGCCCGCCCCAGCCCGCCCGCCCGGGGCCGAACTTGACGGCGGTGGGATAGGACCAGTTGGCTGTCGGAACACTCATGCCTTCACCTTGCGGAAATGGTAGCTGCGCGGCCGGGTGACCGCATGGAAGCCGAGGGCGGACAGCGACCCGCCGCGGCCGGTATCCTTGCATCCGGTCCAGCAGATCGCGGGGTCGAGGTAGTCGGCGCGGTTCATGAAGACGGTTCCGGTCTCGATCCGCCGGGCGACCGACCAGGCGCGGTCGGGGTCTTGCGTCCAGAGGCTTGCCGTCAGGCCGTAGGGGCTGTCGTTCATCAGCCTCAGCGCCTCGTCGTCGCCCTTCACCGGCATGATCCCCACGACGGGGCCGAAGCTTTCCTCGGACATCACCCGCATCGAATGGTCGACGTTCACGAGGATCTGCGGCATCAGGTACGCGCCGCCGTCATCGGCGGGGAAGTTCTGCCGCTCGATCAGCGGTTTCGCCCCCGCCGCCACGGCTTCGGCCACCTGCTCGCGGACGGTGCGGGCGAAGCGGACGTTGGCCATCGGCCCGAGCGAGGTCTCCGGCTCGAACGGATTGCCGAGCTTCAGCGCGTTCACCCAGGCGACCGCCTTGCCCACGAAGTCGTCGAAGAGGCTCTGGTGGACATAGATGCGTTCGATCCCGCAGCAGCACTGGCCGGCGTTGTACATCGCGCCATCCATCAGCACGTCCACCGCCCAGTCGAGGTCGGCGTCCTCCATGACATATCCCGGGTCCTTGCCGCCAAGCTCCAGCCCCGTCGCGGTAAAGGTGCCCGCCGCCGCGCGTTCGATCGCCTGACCGCCGGCGACCGAGCCGGTGAAGTTGACAAAGCCGAAGGATCGCGCGGCGATCAGCGCCTCGGTCGTGGCGTGGTCGAGCACGACGTTCTGGAACACGTCCGCCGGCACCCCGCCGGCATGGAACGCCTCGGCCAGCCGTTCGCCCGCGAGCAGTGTCTGGCTGGCGTGCTTCAGGACCACCGCGTTGCCGGCGATCAGCGCCGGGACGATGGTGTTGACCGCGGTCAGATAGGGGTAGTTCCAGGGCGCGACGACGAAGACCACGCCCACCGGCTGCCGCTCGATCCGGCGCTCGAACCGGTCGCTTTCCTCGGCGATCATCGGCGCCAGCGCCTCGGCGGCGATCTTCGCCATGTACTCGGTGCGCTCGTTCACGCCGCCGAACTCGCCGCCGTAGCGGGTGGGCCGGCCCATCTGCCAGGCCAGCTCCTCCACCACCCGGTCCTTCATGCCGTTCAGCGCTGCGACGCCGGCCTTCACAAGCGCGATGCGCTCGTCCAGCGGCCGGGCGGCCCATGCGGGCTGCGCGGCCTTGGCGCGGGCCACGGCGGCCATCGCCTCGTCGCGGCCGAGCGCCGGCCGCTCGGCGTAGACCCGCCCGTCGACGGGCGAGACACATTGGATCATCCTGGTCATTTCGTCCTCGCTCGGGCCGGTTCCGGCCCCCTACGCGCGTTCAAGCCCGCGCTTCACTTCCCAGTCGGTCACCACCCGGTCCTGTTCCTCGATCTCCCACTGCGCGGCGCGGTGGTAGTGCTCGATCACGCCGTCGCCGAAGGCCGCGCGCAGCATCTTCGACTTGCGCATCCGCTCGGCCGAAAGCCGCAGGGTCTTCGGGATCTCGCGCACGCGCCCGGCCTGGTAGACGTCGCCCTTCGCCTCGGGTTCCAGCTTCAGCTTGCGCTCGACCCCATCGAGGCCCGCGGCAAGCTGGGCAGCCATCGCGAGGTAGGGATTGAGGTCGGCGCCGCCGACGCGGCATTCCACACGGATGCCCTTCGTCCCCTCGCCGCAGACCCGGTAGCCCGCGGTGCGGTTGTCGAGGCTCCAGACCGCCTTGGTCGGCGCGAAGAGCCCGACGCAGAAGCGCTTGTAGCTGTTGACGTAGGGCGCAAGGAAATAGGTCACGTCGGATGCGTGCTCCAGCAGCCCCGCCATGTAGTGGCGCATCGTGGCCGACATGCCGTGGTCGGCGTCCTTGTCGAGGAAGGCGGGCTTGCCGTCGGTGGTCCAGAGCGACTGGTGGATGTGCGAGGACGACCCCGCCCGGTCGGTCGCGTACTTGGCCATGAAGGTCAGGCCGCGGCCGTGCTGGTGGGCGATCTCCTTGCAGCCGGTCTTGACGATGGCGTGCATGTCGGCGGTATCGAGCGCGTCCGAATAGCGGACGTTGATCTCTTCCTGCCCGGCTTCGGCCTCGCCCTTGGAATTCTCGACGGGGATGCCCGCGCCGTAGAGCCCGTTGCGGATCGCCCGCATCAGGGGTTCCTCCTTCGAGGTGCCCATGATCGAATAGTCGGTGTTGTAGCGGCCCAGCGTCTGCAGGTCGCGGTAGCCTTCGTCGTGCATCTGGTCGAAGGACTTGTCGAACAGGAAGAACTCCAGTTCGGTCGCCATCATCGGCTCGAACCCCATGGCGCGGGCGCGGGCGACCTGTCGCTTGAGCATCGCCCGGGGCGAATGCGGCACCTCTTCGTGGGTGTGGTGGTCGAGCACGTCGCAAGTGACCATCGCCGTGCCGGGCAGCCAGGGGATGCGCCGCAGCGTCGACAGGTCGGGCTTCATGACGTAGTCGCCATAGCCCTTCTTCCAGCTTGTCGCCTCGTACCCCTGGACGGTGTACATCTCGATGTCGGTGGCGAGCAGGTAGTTGCAGCAATGCGTCTCTTCGTAGCCGTGCTCGACGAAATGCACGGCATGGAAGCGCTTGCCCTGAAGCCGGCCCTGCATGTCCACGATGCAGACGAGGACTGTGTCGATCTCGCCTGCCGATACGGCCTTCTTCAGTTCCGCGAAGCTCAGGTTGCCCGGCATGTTCCGTGTCCTCCTTACGGGCCGCCGCCGTGGGCGCTGCCCGTGCCTTCCTTCGTTGTCTCAATCGCGCGCAGCCGCA
>JALORM010000353.1 GCA_025458985.1 Paracoccaceae bacterium
GCGTCCGGCGCGGATGTGGTGGGCATAGACGGCATCGATGTAGTCGGCGATTCCGGCCGAAGCGGCGACCTGCGCGTGGTCCGGCCCGGCCGGCGTGAAGCGCTTGTAGAGGGTGGCCGCGTTGAAGTAGTGGCCCTGGTTCGGCAGATGGTCGCCTACCCGGTGGCGCACCACCATGATCCCCTGGTGGGGCCCGTAGGTCTTGTAGGCCGAGAACAGGTAGATGTCGGCGTCAAGCTTGCCGACGTTCGGCAGGCCGTGCGGCGCGTAGCTGACCCCGTCGACGCAGACGAACGCCCCGGCTGAATGCGCGATCCGTGCGATCCGTGCGACGTCGTTGATCTCGCCCACCACGTTGGAACAGTGCGGGAAGCAGACGAGGCGCACCTTCTCGTCCAGCAGCACAGCTCTGCCGGGTCGAGCCGCCCGGTCTGGCGGTCGATCCCCCAGACGCGGACTTCGATCCCCTCGTCGGCAAGGCGCCGCCAGGGCCCGCTGTTGGCCTCGTGGTCCTGGTCGGTCACCACGATCGCGGCCTGCTTGCCCCTGAGCCACTGGCGCACCGCGTTGGCGAGCACGTAGGTGTTCGCCGTCGTGGACGGGCCGAAGCTGACTTCCTCGGTCGCGACGCCGAGGATCCGCGCCATGCGCTCGCGGGCCTGGTCCATTTCGGCCCCGCCCACCTCCGAGACCGCGTAGGGCGCATAGGGCTGCACCTTGCGCTCCTTGTAGAAGCGATGCAGCCGCCAGATCACGTAGCGGCAGGCATACGAGCCGCCCGCATTCTCGAAGAACGCCTGATCGCGGAGCGAAGGCTCCTGGAAGGCGGGGAACTGCGCGCGGATGAAGTCGGTATCCAGCGATTTCATGCGGCGTAGAGTGCCGCAGAACGCGGCGGCGTCAACCGGGGACGCATCGATTTTCGGCACCTCCTGCCTGCGGGGCCAGCGCCACGTTACCGACAGCCCTGCGGGACCGCGATTCCCGCTTCCCCTGCAAACCGCCACGGTGCTACGAGGGCGGCGTGTCGATCTTCTCGGCCGATCCGGACGGACCCGCGCCACAGCACAGACGGACCCCACGCCCATGACCCCTGCCCTCCGCGCCGCCCTTGCCGTCCTTGTCGCCGCAACGGCCCTTTCCGCCGGCCCCCTGCACGCCCAGGAGGCGGCACAGTCCCCGGGCGAGCAGAGTGTCGAGGCGCGCGAGACGCCTTGGCAGGTGAACTGCACGCCGGCGGCCGAAGGCGGCACGATGGAATGCTCGATGGTCAAGAGCCTGGTGCAGGCCGACGGCGACCGCATCTTCGCCCAGGCCGCCGTGGTGGCGGGCGAGCCCTTCACGATGCGCCTGCTCGCGCCGCACGGAATGTCGCTGGCCGAAGGCGTCAAGGTCCAGGTCGACGGCCGCGAGGTCGCCGCGGCCGCCTACCGCACCTCGCTGCCCGGCGGCGTGGTCGCGGTGATCGACCTTACGCCCGAGCTTGAGGGAACGCTGCGCTTCGGCAACCAGATGCGCGTCGAGGGCGTGCAGAACAACGGCGCGGCGCTGGCCTTCCAGCTGAGCCTTTCGGGCTTCGCGGCCAGCATCGACAAGCTGCGCTAGCCGCGCAGCCGCGCCAGCAGCGTCTGGCTCGGCTCGCCCGTCACCGGCAGGCCCTGCGACCTCTCGTAGCCCTCGATGGCCGTGCGGGTGCGCGCGCCGATGACCCCGTCCGCGCCCTCGGTGTCGAACCCAGCGCGGGTCAGCAGGCGCTGAAGCTCCTGCCGGTCGGCCTTCGACATGCCCGCCGCATCCGCCGGAAAGGCGCCGCGGATGGGGCCGCCCCCGGCCAGCCGGTCGGACAGGTGGCCGATGCCGATGGCGTAGCTTTCGGCATTGTTGTAGCGCAGGATCACGCCGAAGTTGCGGAACACCAGGAACGCCGGGCCGCCCCGCTGGGGGACCAGGACAGACCCCGGCCCATGATCGGGCAGCGCCCCGCCATCGGCGGTGCGGACCCCTGACGCCGACCATGCCGCGACGCTCTGCTGTGCGCCGCGCCCGGTCGGGCCGCCGAAGCCCGCCGGCAGCCGCACCTCCAGACCCCAGGGCCGCCCGCGCTGCCAGCCCGAGCGGTTGAGGTAGTTCGCGGTCGAGGCCAGCGCGTCGGTGGGGTCTTCCGACCAGATGTCGCGCCGGCCGTCGCCGCGGAAATCGACCGCAAGCGACAGGTAAGACGTCGGGATGAACTGGGTATGGCCCATCGCGCCGGCCCAGCTGCCCACCATCCGGTCGGCGGTCGTGTCGCCGTTCTGCAGGATCCGCAGTGCGGCGGTCAGCTGTTCCTCGAAGAAGGCACCGCGGCGGCCGTCATAGGCCAGCGTCGACAGCGCCGAGATCACCGGCACGTCGCCGCGCCGCGTGCCGTAGAAACTTTCGAGCCCCCAGAAGGCCGTCACGACCTGCGGCGCGACGCCATAGCGTCCCTCGATCTCGGCCAGAAGCGCGCCGTGCCGGGCCAGCGCGGCGCGGCCCATCGATAGCCGCTCGTCCGATGTGGCGATCGACAGGTAGTCCTCGAGCGTGCGGGTGAACTCGGTCTGGTTGCGGTCGCGCTCGATCACGTCGGGCAGATAGCCCGCGCCTCGGAACGCGGCAGAAAGCGTGGCGTCGGAGATGCCGCGCCCCGCGGCCCGGGACCGGAAGGCCGCCACCCAGGCATCCCACCCCGCGTTGGGGACTGCCCGCATCGCAGGCCCCGCCGTGGCGCGAGTCAGCCCGGGGCCGCCCCCGCCGATGCAGCCCGAAAGCGCCCCCGTCAGCCCGAAGGCCGCCAGACCGAGGGAGAAACCCCGCCGTGTCGCCATGATCCTGCCTGTCCGCCTGCTGCCCGTTTTGGCAGAGGCTACCCGACCGGACAGGCCGGGCAAAGCGAAAGCGGCGTCAGTGCAGCGTGAATTCGCCGGTGACGTTCCGCCATTCTCCCGGGCCGATCAGCTTGCGGTGGGTGAAGCGGACCGAATGCAGCGGCCCGTCGATCTTTTCCTGCCAGAACTCGATGAACCTGAACAGCCGGGGATAGTCCGGCGCGAGGTCGTAATCCTGCCAGACGAAGGTGTTCAGCACCCTCTGGTAGTCGGGCATCCGGTAGAAGAATTCCGCCGTGGTCAGCCCGTAGCCCTTCAGCATCAGTTCGGTCTCGGAAAGCGCCATGTCCTTCCCCATCTGCGCGATTCTCCCCCCGATGATGCCACGCGCCCCTTAGTTTTCAATGAAAACAGTATGTTAGCACTCACCGCCCGCGGCTGCTTACGCCACGGCGATCCCGGCATTGCACCCCACATCGCGGGCAGGGTATAGTGGCGGCCACAATATCTAGAACCACCGGAACGGGACGGGCAGCAACGTGAGCGACACGCCGGAAACCCCTGACGCCGCAGAGGAAAAGGGCCCCGACCGCCCCGATTGGCACGGGCCGCAGATCTCGATCGCCGACGAGATGCGCTCGTCCTACCTCGACTACGCGATGAGCGTGATCGTCTCCCGCGCCATTCCCGACCTGCGCGACGGGCTCAAGCCGGTGCACCGGCGCATCCTCTTCGCGATGCACGAGACCGGCAACACCTTCGACAAGCCCTACCGCAAGTCGGCCCGGCCCGTGGGCGACGTCATGGGGCAGTACCACCCCCACGGCGACAGCGCGATCTACGATGCGCTCGTCCGCATGGCGCAGCCATTTTCCATGTCGCTGCCGCTGCTGGACGGGCAGGGCAACTTCGGCTCGATGGACGGCGACAACCCCGCGGCCATGCGCTACACCGAAGTCCGCATGGCCAAGGCCGCCAACTACATCCTGGCCGACATCGACAAGGACACGGTCGACTTCCAGGACAACTACGACGGCAAGCAGCAGGAACC
>JALORM010000354.1 GCA_025458985.1 Paracoccaceae bacterium
CGTGACGCTCCTGATCGACGGCCCGGCGGATGCCGACCCCTGGGGCAAGGAGGCGCTGGTGTCAGACGGCGAGAAGGTGGGCCGCCTGACCTCGGGCGGATATTCGGTCGCGTTCGGCAAGCAGATCGGCATGGGCTACGTCCGCCCGGACCTGGCCGAGCCGGGCACCAGGCTTCAGGTGCGGATGCTGCGCCGGCTGTTCGACGCCGAAGTGACCGAGGACAGCCCCTACGACCCGACCAACGCAAGGATCAGGGTCGACGGGTAAGTGTTGTACTTGGGCGTCACACTGGGGCTTGCGCGATAGCATCAACAATTGGTTGATCATGTTTCTTTAGTATCAGTGAACGCTTGTGCTACAGTTATGGGACATGGGAGTGTCGCATGCCGACCGAATTTCTCGACGCCGAGGTGCAACTCCTTGCACTTGCCGAGCAGGTGCTCGGGGGCCGTGGCTCAGTGGAGACGGTGCGGATTGAACAAGGCGAAGACTCCGATGGAGACGCAGCACTATTTGTGACCATCGTTGTCCCGGACGTGGCTGTGTTGCAGGACTCGCGTCAACTCCTCCACCTGAAGCTTCGTGCGAGGGATCGGCTCGAAGAGATCGGGCGAGACGCGTTTCCGATCTTCTCCTTCGTGTTGAACAGCGAGTATGACCAACACGCTGCGGCCTGAGGCGCTCCTTCGCACGGCACGGCGGTTGGCTACTCCTGCCAATCGGGGACGTCCGCTTCAGTCTGATCTTCGTCGTGCCGTGAGTACTGCCTACTACGCCGTATTCCACGCCCTTGCAGCTGAATGTGCGGACCAAACCATAGGTCGCCTCAACCGGATCAAGATCAAGCGAGCTTGGGCGCAAGCCTACCGGGCGCTTGACCATGGTCGCGTCAAAGCCGTCTGCGCTTCGAGCAACTCACGGGTCAAAGGCGCCTATCGACGGTTTCCAGATGCGATCCGTGCGTTCGGTGATACGTTCGTTGCGCTACAGACAAAGCGCCACGCGGCGGACTATGACCCGCTGTCGGCACCCCTTTCCACAACCGAGGTAATCGCCGAGATTGGCACTGCTGAGCGCGCCATTCTTGACTTCCGGGCCGCATCGGTCCTCGATCGTCGCGCATTCTGCGTCTTCGTGATTCACGACCTTCGCCCTTGACTGCCGCCTCACGCCGTCCGCCGGGCCAGCCAGGCGGACCACTCGGCCGCGTTGCCTGCGAAGACGTTGATGTCGGTCTGGCCGGCGATCCCGGGCACCAGGCCGGTTCCGGTATACTGCCAGAAGGTCCAGTGCTGCCCGCCGTAGCGCTCGGAGGGGTGCTTCGTCACCGACCGCAACCAGAATTCGTGGTTGCCGGACACGCGCCACATCTCGTTGTCGGTCCAGAAATCCGGCGCCGAGTAGATGATCGCCGGCTGGCCGTAGTGGCGCTCGACGATCCTGAGGAAACGCTCGGCCTTCTCGCGCACCTCGGCCGCCGGAGGGCGGATGGTGCAGGTGGGTGAGAACGGCGTCCACTCGATGTCCAGCACAGGCGGCAGGGCCCCGCGTGCGCGCGGCACATGACGGATGAACCAGCGCGCCTGTTCCTCGGGTTCGCGGCAATGGTAGTAGAAGTGATAGGCGCCGACCGGAACGCCGGCGCGGCGCGCGGCCGCCCAGTTGCGTGCGAAGTAGGGGTCGATCAGGTCGCCCCCCTCGGTCGCCTTGAGGAAGGCGAAGTTCACGCCGGCCTCGCGCGCCGCAACCCAGTCGATGTCGAACTGATAGCGCGACGCGTCGATGCCGTGCACCGCATAGGCGGTGGGTTCACGGCCCGGCCAGTCCACCGGCCTCGCATCTCCGAAAGACGGCGGGCGGACCGACAGCGGGGCGGGCGCTGCCGCCTGCGAGACGCGCTCGCGCGGGCCGCCGCAGGCGGCGGCGAGGGTGCCGGCCAGCAGGGCCAGCGCGGTGCGGCGGGAAAGGTCGCTCATGGGGCCGGTTCCGGTCTGCTGCTCGGCCGGGATCATGCCAGCCGGCCCGGCGTCTGTCACGCGCGGCGGAACACGAGGAAGAGGTTGTTCGCCGGCATCGCGACGGTTTCCTCGTGCGTCAGGCCCTTCGCAGCGGCCCAGGCCCCGACCTCGGCTGTGTCCTTGTAGCCGATGGCCGGGTCCTGCGTGCGCAGGCTGGCGTCGAAGGCGCGGTCGCCGTCCGAGGTCAGCGCACCGCCGCGCCGGAAGGGGCCGTAGAACAGGGCAAGCCCGCCGGGCAGAAGCGCCTCGGCCATGCCCGCCAGCACCGCCTGCGCCTCGCCGCCCGAGATCAGGTGCAGAAGGTTCACCACCAGCGCCAGGTCGTGACCGGGATGCGCCCGTCCCCAGCCCGGCTGCGTGGCGTCGAGAAGCACCGGCGCGCGCAGGTTCGCCAGACCGGCTGCCGCGCGCCAGGCCTCGATGCTCGCGAGCATCCGCGGGCTCGCCTCGGTCGGCTGCCAGTCGAGGCCGGGCAGCGCCGCGGCAAAGGCGGCGGCGTGCTGGCCGGTGCCCGAGGCGACCTCCAGCACCCGGCCCGTGGCGGGGGCAAGGCGCCCGAGTTCCGCCAGGATCGGCGCGGCGTTGCGCTCGGCCGAGGGCGCCGAGAGGCGCGCGCCCTCGGCGCCCGCCAGCGTCCGCGTGTCGGGCAGCGACAGCGGCTGCCTCATCGGGCGAACCGCGCGGGCGACAGCGCGGCGACGGTGGCGGCGTCGAGCTCGGGCCGGGTGCCGCCGATCAGGTCGGCGGCCAGCCGCGACGCCGCCGGCGACGACTGCATCCCGTAGCCGCCCTGCCCGGCCAGCCAGAAGAAATCCGGCGCATCGGACGCGAAGCCGATGACCAGCGTCCGGTCCGGGGCGAAAGTGCGCAGGCCCGCCCAGGTGGCGATCGGCCGTGTCACCGGCACGCTGACCATTTCCTCGTAGCGGGCCAGCCCCTCGGCCAGAACCATGTCGTCGGCCCAGGCATCGTGCGGCTCGGCCGGGTCCTCCTCGGCGGGCGAGACCAGCAGCGCGCCGGCATCGGGCTTGGCGTACCAGCTCTCGCCCGGGCCGAACAGCATCGGCCAGGCGCGGGTGTCGTGCCCGCC
>JALORM010000355.1 GCA_025458985.1 Paracoccaceae bacterium
CGCCAGTTCCGGCACCTTGCCGGCCCGCCGCTCGGCAAGGAAGGCGTGGCGCAGCGCGCGCGCCTCGGGGGTGTCGAGGCAGTCGAGGAACGCATCCCGTTCCACCGCCAGCGCCTGGTCGAACGGCAAGAGCAGCGCCGCCTCGACGCAGTCCACGATGCGCCGCTCCGAGGGCACCCGCGATCCGGCCGTTCGTGTGCGCGCCGCTTCGACCGCAGCAAGGTAGGCCGGGGCGCCGGCAAGCCCCGTGCGTGCGGCCCGTGTCGGGCGCGGGGCGATGCCGCGCTCGGCCAGGTCGGCCGCGAACTCCACCGCACCGGCCAGCGGATCTGCACCCGCAAGGACAGCGTCGACAAGTCCCATGTCGCGGGCCTGCACGGCCGGGACCAGCCGTCCTGTCAGCATCAGGTCCAGCGCCGCCTCGGCGCCTGCGAGCCTCGGCGTGCGCACCGTGCCGCCCGCGCCCGGCAGCAGGCCCAGCTTCACCTCTGGCAGGCCGATCCGCGCGCCTTCGGCCGCAAGCCGCCAGTGTGCGGCCAGCGCCAGTTCGAACCCGCCGCCCAGCGCGGTGCCGTTCAGGCAGGCTACGACCGGCTTCGGGAAGGCCTCGATCCGGTTGCAGAGGTCGGGCAGGATCGGCGCTTCGGGCGGGCGGCCGAACTCGGTGATGTCCGCACCGGCGGGAAAGGTGCGTCCCTCGGCCGCAAGGACCACCGCCGCGACGCCCGGGTCGGCCTCGGCCACGGCAAGTGCCTGTCCGAGCCCGCGCCTGACTGCGGCCGAAAGGGCATTGACCGGAGGGTTGTCGATCGTCACGACGCAGACCCTGCCGACCCGCGTCCGCCTGACCACCTCTGCCATGAACCCGTCCTCCACCCCGTCCCTTGCGTGCCGCGCGGCCTGGTCCTGGCCGCGCGACGGTCGCTTGCCGCGACAGCCCAGCATGACTGCGCGCCATTGGCCGCAGCATGGCGGCAAGCAGCGCCCGGGAAAAGGCCTGCCACAGGGTCCCGCGCCGCAAGGGGACGTCCGGCGCACCGGTCCCCGGGCGGCAGGGCGGCGATCAGATCGTCGGGGCGTCCTCGAGCGCGTCGACGCTCACCGCGCAACGTGCGGTGGCCACGCCGTCGTGTCCGGGTCGGGGCGGGGCCGCCTGCGTCCCGGGCGGTGGCGGATCGGCGTGCAGGTGGAACAGGCCCAGCGGCAACGACAGCGCAAGGCGCACTGATCCGTCGTCGTCCTCCAGGAAATCCCGCAGGGCCTCGGGCATTTCCGGGCGTGCTGCCGCAATCCGCTCGCGCAGCGCCGCTTCGATCCGCGCCGCCACGGCGGGGTCGCCGAGGATGGTCCGGATTCGCATGACCATCTGGGCCCGCGCGCTTTCGGCGGGGAGTCCGAAGCCCGACCCCCGCGAGGTCGTCCGGCCGCGTCGGCCCGGGGCGTCGGCAGCCATCGGCGGACCTACCGCGCGCAGTCGCGGCAGAACGGAGTCGCCGGCACCGCATCCAGCCGTTCGACCGCGATCTCGGTCCCGCACTTCACGCAGTACCCGTACTCGCCCTCGGCGATCCGACCGAGCGCGGCGCGGATCATCTCGATCTCGTGCAGGCCCTGCTCGCCCATGCCTTCGAGAACCTCGTCGTCTTCCCGCTCGATCGCGGCTTCCTCCCAGTCCTTGTCAGCAGGCTGGTCGAGTTCGGCCTCGATGTGTTGAAGCCGGCCCTCAAGTTCTGCCAGCCGCGCCTCCAGAGTCTTCCTGCGGTCCTCGACAGAAGCCATCGGCGATCCTCCCCCGTTTTGCGAACTCTCTCCCGCTCACGCTCGCCTGTGCCTTGACCGAGGTCAAGCTGCAGGCGCCTGGCATACGGTGTGACCTGGGCACCGCACGGGCGTCGGCAGAGGGGGGTTGAAACACATATAGATAACTGCATATGTAAGGCATGCAGATGCGGACAGCCGGAAAAGGAGCCCCGCCATGTCCCCCGAAGTGACCGCCTTCTTCGACGAAGCCACCTTCACCGTCTCGTACGTCGTGCGCGATCCGCATAGCCGCAAGGCCGCGATCGTCGACAGCGTGCTCGACTTCGACCAGTCCTCGGGTCGGACCGACACGCGGTCGGCCGACCAGATCATCGCCTTCGTGCGCGAGCGCGAATACGAGGTCGTGTGGCTGCTCGAGACCCATGTCCATGCCGACCACCTGTCGGCCGCGCCCTACCTGCAGGAAAAGCTGGGCGGCAAGATCGGCATCGGCGCCAACATCACCGTGGTGCAGGACACCTTCGGCAAGGTGTTCAACGAAGGCACCGAGTTCCAGCGCGACGGCAGCCAGTTCGACCAGCTGTTCCGTGATGGCGACAGCTTCCACATCGGCCAGCTGCGCGGCGACGTGATGCACACGCCCGGCCACACCCCGGCCTGCTTGACCTACGTCATCGGCGATGCGGCCTTCGTGGGCGACACGATCTTCCAGCCCGACTACGGCACTGCCCGTTGCGACTTTCCCGGTGGCTCGGCCGAAGAGATGTGGGACAGCGTCCAGCGCATCCTGGCGCTGCCGGGCAACACTCGCATCTACACCTGCCATGACTACAAGGCCGAGGGGCGCGACTACTACGCCTGGGAATCGACCGTGGGCGAGCAGAAGGCGAAGAACGTCCATGTGGGCGCCGGCGCCACGAAGGAGGGCTTCGTCGCCAGGCGGCAGGCCCGCGACGCCACACTGGGCATGCCGAAGCTGATCCTGCCGTCCTTGCAGGTCAACATGCGCGCCGGGCAGTTCCCCGAACCCGAGGACAACGGCGTGTCCTACCTCAAGCTGCCGCTCAACCAGCTCTGAGCGCATCACACGGGAAACGCGCAAGATGATCGAACAGGACTGGATCATGGGAGGCGTCGGCGGGCTGATGATCGGGCTCGCCGCCGCGCTCTACCTTCTGGCCAACGGCCGCATCATGGGCGCCTCGGGCATCCTGGGCGGCCTGGTCGACGGCTCGGCCCGCGCCGACTGGCGCGAGCGGGGCGCCTTCATCGCCGGGCTGGTCGCGGTGCCCGCGGTGCTGCTCGGCTTCGCCGGGGGCGCCGAGACGCACCTGACGCCCAACCTTCT
>JALORM010000356.1 GCA_025458985.1 Paracoccaceae bacterium
CCGGGCCGAGGCGCTGGGGGCCAAGGTCGCGGGCAGCGTCAGCGCGAAGACCGACCTGCTGGTGGCCGGCCCCGGTGCGGGATCGAAGGCGAAGGAGGCTGCTCGGCTGGGGGTCGAGACCATCGACGAGGACGCCTGGCTGAAGCTGATCGGGGACGCCTGATTTGGCCGCCGGCGCTTCCGGCCGCCCCGAGGCGCTCTGGCCGCTGTTCGGCGGAATCGAGGCGCTGCCCGGCGTCGGCGCCAAGACCGCGAAGCTCCTGGCGCAGATGGGGGTGGAGCGGCCGCGCGACCTGCTGTTCACGCTGCCCCATTCCGGAACCGACCGCCGCCTGCGCGCAACGATCCGCGGCGTGCCGACTCCAGCGACCGTGACGGTGGAGGTGACCGTCGGCCGCCACATCCCCGGCCGGACCCGCGCCGCCCCCTCGCGGGTGGTGGTCGAGGATGCCGAGACCACGTTCCAACTGGTATTCTTCCACGCCCGCGGCGACAGCCTCCAGAAACAGTTGCCGACCGGTCAGCGCCGCATCGTCTCGGGGCGGCTGGAGCTGTTCGACAACGTCGCGCAGATGGTCCACCCCGACCACATCCTGCGCCCCGATGAGGCCGCCGACCTGCCCGCGTTCGAACCGGTCTACCCGCTGACGGCGGGGCTGACGCAGCGCGTGATCGCCAAGGCTGCGCGCGCGGCACTCGACCTCGCGCCGGACCTGCCCGAGTGGATCGACCCCGCGCTGAAGGCGCGCGAGCGCTGGCCGGACTGGCGCGCGGCTCTGGTCGCCGCGCACGGGCCTTCGGCCGATGCCGACCTTGGACCCACGGCGCCCGCGCGGCAGCGGCTGGCCTATGACGAGCTCTTCGCGCATCAGATGACGCTCGCGCTCGCCCGGCGGGTCGAGCGGCGCGGCAAGGGGCGCGCCTCGGTCGGGAACGCGCGGCTTCAGGGCAAGGTCCTGGCCGCGCTGCCCTATCGCCCGACTGACGCCCAGGAACGCGCCTCGCGCGAGATCGCCGAGGACATGGCCCGCCCGCAGCGGATGAACCGGCTGCTGCAGGGCGACGTGGGCGCGGGCAAGACGCTGGTGGCGTTCCTTGCGCTGCTCGTCGCGGTCGAGGCGGGCGGGCAGGGGGTGATGATGGCGCCGACCGAGATCCTCGCGCGCCAGCACCTTCAGGGCCTGCGGCCGCTGGCCGAAGCCGCGGGCGTGGTGCTGGAGATCCTGACCGGCCGCGACAAGGGCGCCGAACGGTCGGCCAAGCTTTCTGCGCTGGCGCGGGGTAACATCCAGATCCTGGTCGGCACCCATGCCGTCTTCCAGAAGGACGTCCACTTCCGCGACCTGCGCCTGGCGGTGATCGACGAACAGCACCGCTTCGGCGTCGCGCAGCGAATGGAGCTGGGCGCCAAGGGGCAGGGGGCCGATGTGCTCGTGATGACGGCCACGCCGATCCCCCGGTCGCTCGCGCTGGCGAACTACGGCGACATGGACGTGAGCGTGCTGGACGAAAAGCCGCCTGGCCGGACGCCGGTGACGACCGCTCTGGTCAGTGCGGGGCGGATCGACGAGGTGGTCGACCACCTGCGCCGCGCCCTCGCCGAGGGGCGGCAGGCCTACTGGGTCTGCCCGCTGGTCGAGGAAAGCGAGGCTGTCGACCTGGCGGCCGCCTCCGACCGGTTCCAGCGGCTGCGCGCGGCGCTGGGCGAGGGGCTGGTGGGCCTTGTCCACGGCCAGCTGCCGCCCGCCGAGAAGGACGCGGCGATGGCGCGCTTCGCGGCGGGCGAGACCAAGGTTCTGGTGGCGACGACGGTGATCGAGGTGGGGGTGAACGTGCCCAACGCCTCGATCATGGTGGTCGAGAGGGCCGAGTCGTTCGGGCTGGCGCAGTTGCACCAGCTGCGCGGGCGGGTCGGCCGCGGGGCGGCGAAGTCCACGTGCCTCCTGATGTACCAGCCGCCCCTGTCGGACGCTGCCGAGCGGCGGCTTGCGATCCTGCGCGAGACCGAGGACGGCTTCCGCATCGCCGAGGAAGACCTGGCGCTGCGCGGGGCGGGCGACGTTCTGGGCACCGCCCAGTCTGGCCTGCCCCGGTTCCGCATCGCCGACCTGGAGCGGCAGGCTGCGCTGATGGCGGTGGCGCAGGCCGATGCGCGCAAGCTTCTGGCAGACGACCCGTCGCTTGCCTCGGCGCGCGGCGCGGCGGCGCGGGTGCTGCTGTGGCTGATGGAACAGGACCGGGCCTTCCGCCTGATGGGCGTCGGCTGAAGCCGACCGCTCTTTGTTCGTTAAAAGTTCCTAAAAAGTTCTTGCCAGGCGACAATCGCCGCAGTATGTGTGGATCAGGAACAAAGCAGAAACATGCCGGGAGGCCACGATGTCCGCAGCCCTGAAAGCCCTGGTCGAGCGCACCGCGCCGACGCTTGCCGAAGACGCTGCCGGGTGCCTTGCGCTCGTGGTTCTGCTTTATCTCGGGCTGCTTCTGTCCGCCCCGATCTGATCTGCCCTGTCCTGCCTGCGGTCTTCGACCGGCATCCCCCGCGCCCCTGTCCCCAAGCTCGGCGCGTCCTTGTCCCCCGCTTCCGGTTCTGCCTGCCGGATGCGACGCCGGAAAGACCCTTTCCTGGCCGCCGCCGCCCCTGAACGGGCTGCGGCGGCCATTTTTCGGCTTGGCAGAGGCGGGCTTCCGCGATTGTATACAACGGGGATGGCGTCGGGCGGTAAGTCAGGATGCCCTGGGAGGAGACAGTGCCCGCCGGAGGAGCGGCCGGGCGGGACATGGCGGCGCGGGGCAACAAGCCGCCGCGCCCTTCAGAGCTTCTGACCTTCGCGGCCCGCCGCAGCGGGCGCGGCGTCGTCGACATCGCACGCGAGGCCTGGAGGCTGCGCCGCGGGCCGGGCCGGCTCCGGCTGAACGAGTACGTGCAGTTCGGTCTGTATGATTCGGTGCGCTTTTCGGCCGACGAGAAGGCGCGCTTCCTGTCGAACCTCGAACACTGGACGATCACGCAGCGCTGCTGCGACATGACCTGGCAGGCCACGACCGAGGACAAATGGCTGGCCAACCACATCCTCGCCCGGGAATCCGGGGTG
>JALORM010000357.1 GCA_025458985.1 Paracoccaceae bacterium
TCCGGATGGCCGATCGAGACGTTGGCATCCAGCAGCCAGAAGCTCGGCTGGACATAGTCGTTCAGCGTCGCCTCGTCGGTGATGTAGCCATCATTGTAGGCCGCGTTGCCCGACAGGAACAGCTCGAGGCTGTCATTGATCGGCACCGTCCAGTCAGCCGCGATGTTGCCGGCCCATTCCGGCGCCTGGCTGCCACGGCGACCATTGAGGTCGACAAGGCCGCCCGCCCCGCCGGGCTGGAGGAACACATCGGTGTACTGTGCATCGAGGTAGGACAGGTTGGCCGACAGGCTCAGCCCGTCAACCGGAGTCCGCCAGCGGCTTTCCAGATCGACACCCTTGGTGGTGAGTTCGCCCGCGTTGCTGGTGACGAACTGAACCGTCACCGCGTTGAAGTTCTGCACCTGAAGATCGGTGAAGACATAGTAGAACGCGGTCGCATTCAGAGTGAAGTCGCGGTTGGCCCACTGCGACTTGAAGCCGACTTCCCCGCCGATCGCTTCTTCGGACTGGAAGATCAGCGAACTGAAATTGCCGCTCGCCGCCGCCTGGCTGAGGCTGTTGGAAGGCAGCGCGGAGTTGTCGATCCCGCCCGACTTGAAGCCGGTCTTGAACGAGGCGAACAGGTTGAGATCCTCGTTCGCCTTGTAGCGCAGGGTGACTTCCGGCGAGAAGTTGTCATCGGCGAAGTTGATCGGACCCGAGAAGAAGCCCGGCCGCACAAAGCCCGGCCCTTGCAGGAAGGTGTGGACGTAGGGGACCGAGATGGTCTGGACCTTCTTTTCGTCGGTCCAGCGCACGCCGCCCGACAGTTCGAGCTGGTCGGTGATGTCCCACATCAGGCTGCCGAAGAACGACAGGGCCTCGGTCTTGGTTGTGTGGATCTTGTCCCAGTCATAGGTAAAGCCGGTCACCGGGTCAGGCCCGAGGAACGAGATGTTCACGCCCTGCTGCGAGGTATCGAACACGAACTTGCGGTCTTCGTAAAAGGCGCCGAGCATGAAGTTGATCGGCCCGTCGAAATCCGAAGCAAGGCGCAGTTCCTGACTGAACTGTTCGAGCTGGTTGATCGGGTCGGAAGCGCCCGCGCCGCCGGGCAGGCGGGTGCCGTTCGGACCGGGCAGGAAGCCGCCGTAGGAATAGATGTCGTAATCGATCGCATCCATGTTCAGCAGGCCGCTGACCGAAGTCAGGGTCAGCGTGTCCGACAGGTCGAGATCCCATTGCAGGCGACCGAACCAGATTTCAGTTTCGCCGAAAGGCACGCCGCGGCGGCCGTTGGCAGGCGAATTGCCCGGGACCGGCCCGGACAGCGGCCCTGCCGCATCGGTGAGGTAGTAACGCTGGTCGAAGGCGTTGCAATCATAGCCCGCAGGGATCGTCACCGCGCCGCCCAGCAGCACCACGGGATCGGCCCGGCCGTTGGCGCCGCAGAACACTTCGTCCGTGCCGATCGCGCCGTCGTTTTCGTTCTTGGTGTATTGCAGCTTGAAGTTGGCGCGGAACCGGTCGGACGGGTTCCAGTCCAGCGTCAGGCGGCCGATGAAGTCGGTCAGCCCGCGTTCCTGGTTCACCGCCGGGGTGTTCGCCTGCATCAACTGGAATTCGTCGATGTCGTTGAACTGCGCGGCGAGGCGGATGCCCAGCGTGTCGCTGATCGGGCCTGAGATGTAGCCCGAGAGGAGGTAACCCTTCTCTTCGAACTCATAGTTGGCGCGCATCCCGACTTCCCAGCTGGAGGTGGGGTTGGCGGACCGCAGCGACAGCACGCCGGCGGTCGCCGATTTGCCGAAGAACAGCGATTGCGGGCCGCGCAGCACGTCGATCTGCTCCACATCGAAGAAGCCGGCCTGCACGAGGCGCATCGAGGAGACGACCACGCCGTCATATTCGAAAGCGACCGCGGAATCGAAGGCTGCCGAGATGTTCGACGAGCCGACGCCGCGCAGCGAGAGCTGGCCGCCCGAACCCGACCCGCCGACCTGCACGTTGAGGGTCGGCACGCGGCTGACCACGTCGGCGACCTGGTCGATATTGTACTTCTGAAGGGTGTCGCCGCCGATCGCGGTGACGGTGACGGGGACTTCCTGGAGGGTTTCGTTCTGGCGGCGGGCCTGAACGACGATCACCGGAATGTCGCTCGCCTCAGGCTCTTCGGCGGCGGCATCCTGCGCGAAGGCGGCGCTTGGCATTGCGGCAAGTCCAGTCAGCGCGGCACCGCACATCAATGCGCGGCGCATCGCGGAGCCAGATGCATTTCGGGCACGAAGCATATTCATGGTCCTCTCTCCCCATCGGGCCGCAGTTTCCCCGCGCACCCTGTTATTCCCCAACCCGTCGGCGCGTCTCTCCTCACGCCTTTCGGTATGTCTTGCAGGTGTATGGTGCGGCGGCGCGCACGCCATCAGCAAAAGCGATAGTGAGCCTGCCAATCTGCGACATTATCGCCACAGCGCCCGCAGAACCGCGATGCCGTAACGTCATTCGGCCGCCTCGCGGGCCTGCGCACACTCGCGTTCGGCCTGGGCGCGGCGCGGATCATTGGGCCATATCCATTCCGGCCCGATCACCGGTTCGACCCTGAGATGTGCGGGGATGTTGTCTGCCCCGATCATCGCATCAAGGCTCTGGTGAAAGGCATAGATCCGCGCCTCCTGATAGGACAGCGGCACGCTGCGGAAGGCCGAACCCTGCATCGAATGCTGGATCGCCTCGCCGAACTGGGTGTCTTCGAGGATGATCGGGCTCATCTGCCGACCGTTCGGCTGGCTTGCGTCCGGCACGGTCCACAGGTCGGGCGCGGGTTCATCGCCCCAGTCCAGCGCCATCGTCACCAGTTCGAGCCGCGTCGTCGTCAGCGAGGTTGGCCAGAACAGCAGCGGCGGGACGAAGTAGTTGGAGAGCGGGCTGACCCAGTTGGGAAACAGCGTGTAGCTCTGGGTGCAGGTCCGCCCCAGTTCGCCGACGGTCTCGATCTGGCGCCAGCCCGGCGGCGAATCGATGGCGCGCACATGCTCGCGGTCGGTCTGGCGCGGCGGGGGCGCGAGCATCCGGGCGTGGCCGTTGGGGTAGATGGTGTTGGGGGGCGCGAGCATCCGGGCGTGGCCGTTGGGGTAGATGGTGTTGAAGTTGCGGGTGGAGTCGACCAGCGGCGCGACCGTGTTCGGGTGGATGAAGGGCACATGGTAGACCTCCATGTTGGCCTCCATCGCGACCTTCCAGTTGCACTGGAGTTCGAAGCTGTGCCGTGCCGCCAGCCGGATGCGGTCGAAGGCGAATTCCTCCCACTCGCGGGCGATGGGGCCCAGCCAGTCGAGCAGCGGCATGGCTTCATGATCGAAGTTGACGAAGATCACCTTGCCGAACAGCTCGCAGCGCACCGGCAGCAGGCCGCGGCACGACAGG
>JALORM010000358.1 GCA_025458985.1 Paracoccaceae bacterium
CACGGCCTGCCCGAGCTTCTGGCCGAGGCCGACGCCCGCACCGAAGGCGGCACGGTGTTCGGCTACCGCGTCGCCGACCCGGAACGCTACGGCGTCGTGGCCTTCGACGGCGAGGGCCGGGTCAGCGCCATCGTGGAAAAACCGAAAGTCCCGCCGTCGCATTACGCGGTGACGGGGCTCTATTTCCTCGACGGGTCCGCGTCCGAGCGCGCCCGATCGATCCGCCCGTCCGAGCGGGGCGAGCTCGAGATCGTGTCGCTTCTGGAAAGCTACCTCGCCGAGGGCGCGCTGTCGGTGAAGACGATGGGGCGGGGTTACGCCTGGCTCGACACCGGAACCCATGCCTCGCTGCTCGATGCGTCGAACTTCGTGCGCACGCTGGAGGAACGGCAGGGCCTGCAGGTCGGCTCGCCCGAGGAGATCGCCTTCCAGAAGGGCTGGATCGGGCCGGACCAGCTGGAGGCGCGGGCCACGATGTTCGAGAAGACCGCCTACGGCCGCTACCTGCGCGGGCTCCTGTAGCCGCCGATGAACCCGCTGCGCGGCATCCTGCTGAAGCTCGCCTCGGTCAGTGTCTTCATCGTCATGGCGTCGCTGATCAAGGCGACGGCGGCGCATGTGCCGCCCGGGCAGGCGGTGTTCTTCCGGTCGTTCTTCGCGATTCCGGTGATCTTCGTGTGGCTGGCGCTGCGGCACGAGCTGCGGGGCAGCATCCGGGTGCAGGACCCGCTGGGCCATGTCTGGCGCGGAATCGTGGGCACCACGGCGATGGGCCTTGGCTTCGCGGGGCTGGGGCTTCTGCCGCTGCCCGAGGTCACCGCCATCGGCTACGCCGCACCGATCCTGACGGTGGTCTTCGCGGCGATGTTCCTGGGCGAGCAGGTGCGGGCCTTCCGGCTGGCCGCCGTGGCGCTGGGGATGGCGGGCGTGCTGATCGTCCTGTCGCCGCGCCTGACTGCGGTCGCCGACCCCGCGGCGGGCAGCCGCGAGGCGCTGGGGGCCATGGTCGTCCTGATGGGCGCCACCTGCGCGGCGCTGGCGCAGGTCTTCGTGCGCAAGCTGGTGGCGACGGAACGGACCTCGGCCATCGTCTTCTGGTTCTCGGTCACCGCCTCGGCGCTGTCGCTCTTGACGCTGCCCTTCGGCTGGGTCGTGCCGACCGCGCGCGAGGCGGCGCTGCTGGTCGCGGCCGGACTCTGCGGCGGGGTCGGGCAGATCCTGCTGACCTCGTCCTACCGCCACGCCGACGCCTCGGTCGTCGCGCCCTTCGAATATGCCTCGATCCTGCTGGCCATCGGCATCGGCTATGCCGTCTTCGGCGAGGTGCCGACGCTCGTCATGCTGGCCGGCGCGTCGCTGGTGATCCTGGCGGGCGTGCTCATCATCTGGCGCGAGCGCCAGCTGGGGCTGGAGCGCGCCCGCCAGCGCGGGTCGATGACCCCGCAGGGCTAGGATGCGCGATCAGGCGGCGGGACCGAGCGCCTGCCCCTCCACTAGGCGTTCCACCGCCATGCCGGCCGCGTCTTCGTAGGGAACCAGGACCAGATGGGCCCCCTGCTTGCGGTAGATGTCCCCTTCCGAGGTGTGGTTGACGGCGACTGCGACCTTGCCCTCGAAGCGCGATCCCGCCAGCCCGTGCAGCAGCGCCAGGTGGGCATCTGCCTCGGTCAGTGGCCCGCGCCGGCGGGACACTGCTGAGATCACCGCCCTTACCCCCGAAAGCGGCAGGTGGGCCGGGAACTCCGGGTCGGTCGCATCGCCGAACCGGCCATCCATCCCAAGCCGGGACCACTGCGCCAGCGCATCGGGATCGAAGTCGATGCCAAGCACCCGGTAGCCCCGGTCCCGCAGGGCGGCTCCTATGTTGCGTCCGTAGCGCCCCAGCCCAAAGACGATGAAGTCATAGGTCTTCGCAGCCGGCGCCTCGCCCTCTTCACGGAAGGCGACGCGCCTCTCGAACACCGACAGGAAGCGGCCGAACCAGTCATAGAGGTGATGCGAATAGGTTATCATGTAGACCGACAGTGCGATGGTCACGAGCCCGACCAGCGTGACAAGCCCCATCGCCTCGTCGCCGACATGGCCCAGCGCGATACCCATCGCCATGAAGATCAGCGAGAACTCCGAGATCTGCGCCACCGTCAGTCCGGCCAGGAATCCGGTGCGCTTGCGGAATCCCATGTATCCCATGATCGCCATCACGATCAGCGGATTGCCGATCAGCACGAACAGCGAAAGCGCGATGGCCGGCCCGATCTGCGCGCCCAGCGCCGACAGCGTCAGCGAGGCGCCGAGGTCGATGAAGAAGAACAAGAGCAGGAAGTCGCGCAGGCTGGCCAGGCGCGAGCCGATGGGGTCCCGGAACGGGGTCGAGGCCAGCGAGACCCCGGCCAGCAGCCCGCCGATCTCCTTGCCGAGGCCGATGGCATCGCCCACCGCCGCGAGGCCGGCGGCCCAACCCACGGCGAAGATCACCAGAAGCTCGGTCGACCGCGCCACGAAGGACAGCAAGGGCTGCGCGGCATAGCGGATGAAGGCCGCGACGAAGGCGATCGCCAGGATACCGCCGCCGATGACCCTGATGATGTCGAGCGCGCTGCCGCCCTCGCCCGCCGTGCCGATGCCGATGGCCGACAGCGCGACCATCGACACGACCACGAAGATGTCCTGCACGATCAGGAACCCCAGCGCGACCTTGCCGTGCAGCGCATCGATCTCCTGCTTGTCGGACAGAAGCTTGACGATGATGATGGTCGAGGAAAACGTCAGCGCCACCGCGATATAGAGCGCGCTGACCCAGTCGAACCCGAGCCCCAGGCAGATAAGGAAGCCGAAGAAGGCGGTGAAGCCGACCTGGCCGAGGCCGGTGGCAACGGCGACCTTGCCGAGGCTTCGCACCAGCCCGACATCGAGCTTGAGCCCCACAAGGAACAGAAGCACCGCGATGCTGATCTGGCTCAGCGTCTCGACGAAGTCGGCCGACCGGACAAGACCCAGCGCGTCCGGCCCGGCCAGCACGCCGGCGGCGATGAAGGCCACGATCAGCGGCTGGCGCAGCAACACCCCCACGACGCCCAGC
>JALORM010000359.1 GCA_025458985.1 Paracoccaceae bacterium
CAACCGCCTGGCCGAGATCGGCGGCGGCGTCACGGTCTGGAAGGACGGGGCCGAGATCGCCGTCGTGCCCCTGCCCATCGCGGGGCTGATGTCCGACAGCCCCGCGCACGAGGTCGCCGCCGCCGCGCAGCGGATGGTCGAGGCGATGGCCGAAGTCGGCTGCACGCTCAACAACGCCTACATGCAGCATTCGCTTCTGGCGTTGGTGGTGATCCCCGAACTGCGGATCTCGGACCTCGGGCTCGTCGATGTCCGCAGCTTCGAGATCACCGATCTTTTCGAAGGCGAAACCACATGACCGCGCCCGACCGCACCCGCCCCTTCGTCAGCCCCGACCAGCCGCGGGCCGAAAACTTCACCGACGCCGCGGCGGCCGTCGCCCGTCTGGAAGAGCTTTACGCCACCGCCACCGCCTTCCTGCGCGAGAAGTTCACGCAGACGCTGACGACGGGCCGCCCCGCCACGCGGTTCCGCGCCTACTACCCCGAGATCCGGATGACGACCTCGACCTTCGCGCAGGTCGACAGCCGGCTCAGCTTCGGCCATGTGGCCGCGCCCGGGGTCTATTCCACGACCGTCACGCGGCCCGACCTGTTCCGGGCCTACCTGATCCAGCAGATCGGCCTGCTGATCCAGAACCACAACGTCGCGGTCCAGATCGGCCCTTCGGCCACGCCGATCCCGATCCATTTCGCAGCGCAGGGCGATGCCTCGCTGTCGGTTCCGCAGGAAGGCGTGCTGGACTTCCCGCTGCGCGATGTGTTCGACGTGCCGGACCTTGCCACCACCAACGACGACGTGGTGAACGGCTACAACTTCACCCACCCTGACGGGTCCGGGCCGCTTGCCCCCTTCACCGCGCAGAGGGTGGACTATTCGCTGGCGCGGCTCAGCCACTACACCGCCACCGCGCCCGAGCACTTCCAGAACCACGTCCTCTTCACCAACTACCAGTTCTACGTCGAGGAATTCGAGGCCTACGCCCGCAAGGCGCTGGCCAATCCGGACTCCGGCTACACCGGCTTCGTCGGACCGGGCAACGTCGAGATCACCACGCCCGACGGGCACCTGCCGCACCCCGCCAAGATGCCTCAGATGCCGACGTACCACCTCACGCGCAAGAGCGGGCAGGGGATCACGCTGGTCAACATCGGCGTCGGCCCGTCGAACGCCAAGACGGCGACCGACCATATCGCGGTCCTGCGCCCGCATGCCTGGCTGATGGTCGGGCACTGCGCGGGCCTCAGGAACAGCCAGTCGCTGGGCGACTTCGTCCTGGCACATGCCTACCTGCGCGAGGACCATGTTCTCGACGACGACCTGCCGATCTGGGTCCCGATCCCGGCGCTGGCCGAAATCCAGATCGCGCTGGAGCGCGCGGTGGCCGAGGTGACGGAACTCGACGGCTACGACCTCAAGCGGATCATGCGGACGGGCACGGTCGCCACCATCGACAACCGCAACTGGGAGCTGCGCGACCAGTCGGGGCCCGTGCAGCGCCTGTCGCAGTCGCGCGCCATCGCCCTGGACATGGAATCTGCAACCATCGCCGCCAACGGCTTCCGCTTCCGCGTGCCCTACGGCACGCTGCTCTGCGTCAGCGACAAGCCGCTGCACGGCGAATTGAAGCTTCCCGGGATGGCGACGCAGTTCTACAAGACCCAGGTGACTCGCCACCTGCTGATCGGCATCCGGGCGATGGAGCGGTTGCGCGAAATGCCGCTGGAACGGATCCACAGCCGCAAGCTGCGCAGCTTCGAAGAGACAGCCTTCCTCTGACCGGCGGAATCCCGCAAAATGCAGGAAAAATAGGGGTTCTGGAACACAATCTGTTGTGCATACCCCCCATATTCCGGTAAAGGGGTGCGATGTGCCCCAACCTAGAGGGCCAAACGAGGAGACCGTAGATGGCCAACAAACCGATGACCAAAGCCCAGCTCGTGGCCGCGCTGGCAGACAAGATGGGCGCGGACAAGAAGACCGCCGGCGCCGCCATCGACGCGCTGAGCGACATCATCACCGCCGAAGTCTCGAACGGCGGATCGGTGACGATCCCGAACGTCGGCAAGGTCTCGTGCCGCGCCCGCCCCGCCCGCATGGTCCGCAACCCCGCGACCGGCGAGCAGATCAAGAAGCCGGCCGACAAGGTCGTGAAGATGTCGGTCGCCAAGGCCCTGAAGGACAGCGTCAACGGCTGACCCGACCGCTGGTCGAGGGACCGAAGGGCCGCCCCGCGCGGCCCTTTTTCCTTGCCTGCCCGGCCGCGGCTCAGTCTCCGCCGAAGATGCCGGTCGGGCGGCCGTCGAGGCTGCTGACGTTCTTGCGCTGCCAGTAGTCCTTGACCCCGTCGGGACCCAAGCGCTCGTAGTAGGGAACAAGCTCTTCCTCCGCGCGGTCGGCGACGAAGGCCATCCGCGGCACACCGGTGCCGCAGGATGTCTGCACGAGGTCGACCCGCAGGTCGAAGATCTGCCGGCTGCCCGCGATCTCGGGAAAGAGAGGAGCGAGGTCGGACCAGGCCGCATCCCGGGGGTGGAACGTGGCGGCCTGACCGTAGACGCGCAGGATCATCGCCTCGCCCTCGAAGGCGCAGAACATCAGCGTCATGCGGGGGGACTCGCGCAGGTGGGCGGCCGTCTCGTTCCCGCTGCCGCTGAGGTTCAGCCAGACGATGCGCCGGTCGTCGAGGATACGCAGCGTGTCCATCCCCTTGGGTGACAGGTTGACGCGACCCTCCGGGGCCGCCGTCGCGACGAAAAACATCGGCTGTCGTTCGATGAAGGCGCGCAGCGTTCCATTGAGCCTGGCGGCGGTGGCCATTCAGTCCTCCTTGCAGCCGGGAGCAGGAACGTAACACGAACCTCTCAAGTCGGGCAGCCCATTGCCGCACGGCGTGCGTTGGCTCCTGACACTGTCCTGCCCTTGCGCTAGGCCTGCGGGCAGGCCGCAGACCATGCGGCGACGGAGCGGGCATGGACATTCGCGCAATCCTGATGGGGCTGGCCTTCGCCTTCATGTGGTCGTCGGCCTTCACCTCGGCACGGATCATCGTGGCCGCGGCGCCGCCGGTCAC
>JALORM010000360.1 GCA_025458985.1 Paracoccaceae bacterium
AACAGTGCCACGGCAAGGATCAGGGGGACGGCGCGGCTCATGCGGGGTCGAGTGCGAAGCCGTGCGGCAGGTTCACCCCGATCAGCCCCGAGCCGAGCATCCCCCGGCCGGCCCCGACGCGCACCTCGTGCCGCTGGACGCCGGGCTGTGCCAGCGCGGCGGCCATCCGCTCGTGCCGGCCCTCGGCCAGGATGGGGTACCAGACGAGGACCGTTGCCTCGGGCCACTTGGCCGTCAGCTTCGCGACGAAGGCGGGCACCGCGTCGTAGTCGGCCTTCACCTCGTAGGACGGGTCAACGAGGACGAGGCCCTTGCGCGGTACCGGCGGCGACAGGGCCAGCACACCCTCGTAGCCGTCGCGGCGGTGGACCGCGACGTTCGGCGCACGCAAGGCCCGCTTCAGCGCGGCGTGCTCGGCGGGGTGCAGTTCCATCAGGTGCAGCCGGTCCTCGGCCCGCAGCAGTTCCCGCGCGATCAGCGGCGAGCCGGGGTAGGACATTGCGCCGTGCCGCGCCCGGACGCGGGCCAGTAGGTGATCGGCCGGGGCTTGACGGTCAGCGCCGCGAGCAGCCGCGCAAGGGCTGCGTGCTTGTGCAGGTCGGCGCGGTTCCCCGCGTGGTAGGCATGCTGGTAGGAAAGCATTCGACGGACTTAGGCCGCGCGGCGGCGGTGCTCAAGCCGATCCTTCTGGCGAAGGATCATGCGGCGATCCTTCTGGCGAAGGATCAGGCGCGCGCCCCCGGTCTTTCGCCAGAAAGACCGCCCCCGCGTCCTTCGCCAGAAGGACCGGATTCCGGTTGACACCGGCGCCAGGTTCCCTAGAAGGCGCCGGTCGCCTCCCTACGGGGGCGATGCATCATTGGTGTTGGCGGCCCCCGCAAGGGGATGCCTGTCGCCGGGGAGACCCGGAGAGGACAACGCCCTTCACAGCCGCACCGCGGCAGCACAGAAGGAGATCAGACGGTGACCAAACGCACCTCTGCCAAGTACAAGATCGACCGCCGGATGGGCGAGAACATCTGGGGCCGCCCGAAATCCCCGGTCAACAAGCGCGAATACGGCCCCGGCCAGCATGGCCAGCGCCGCAAGGCCAAGCTGTCCGACTTCGGCACCCAGCTGCGCGCCAAGCAGAAGCTCAAGGGCTACTACGGCGACCTGACCGAAAAGCAGTTCAAGCGCATCTACGCGGAAGCCGCCCGGGTGAAGGGCGACACCGGCGAGAACCTGATCGGCCTGCTCGAGCGTCGTCTCGACGCCGTGGTCTACCGCGCCAAGTTCGTGCCGACCGTCTTCGCGGCGCGCCAGTTCGTGAACCATGGCCACGTGCTGGTCAACGGCAAGCGCGTCAACATCGCCTCGTACCGCGTCAAGGAAGGCGACGTGGTCGAGGTCCGGCAGAAGTCTAAGCAGCTGGCGCTGGTGCTCGAGGCCGCGGGCCTGGCCGAGCGCGACGTGCCCGACTACATCGAGGCCGACCATTCCAAGATGACCGCGACCTTCGTGCGCGCGCCGAAGCTGGGCGACGTGCCGTATCCGGTGATGATGGAACCGAACCTCGTCGTCGAATACTACGCCAAGAACGGCTGATCCGCGGGACAGTGGAACGGGGGGCCGCTTCGGGAAACCGGAGCGGCCCTTTCGCTTGGGCGGGCGGACGGCCTGCGCCCCCTGCTTTCATCCGCCGACCCGATGCGCTAGTCACCCCCGACCGCAAGAGGGGGGAGAGCCGCGATGACCACCTACCCGAACCACGGCCGGATCGACGGGCCCATCGTGATGATCGGCTTCGGCTCGATCGGGCGCGGCACCCTGCCGCTGATCGAGCGGCACTTCGAGTACGACGCGAAGAAGGTCGTGGTGATCGAGCCCGAGCTTGACGACCACACCTTCCTGACCCAGCGCGGCATCCACCACGTCGAGGCCGCGGTAACCCGCGAGAACTACCGCGAGCTGCTGGGCGGGCTCTTTGCCGAGGGCAGGGGCTTCTGCGTCAATCTCAGCGTCGATACCTCGTCGCTCGACATCATGCGGCTCTGCCGCGAGATGGGGGTGCTCTACATCGACACGGTGGTCGAGCCCTGGGCCGGGTTCTACTTCGAAACCGCCGACAATGCCGCGCGCACGAACTACGCCCTGCGCCAGGCGGTGCGGGACGAGAAGGCGCGCAACCCCGGCGGCACCACGGCGGTCAGCTGCTGCGGCGCAAACCCCGGCATGGTCAGCTGGTTCGTGAAGGAAGCGCTGCTGCGCCTGGCTGCCGACACCGGCCGGGAGGCGGCGATGCCGCAGGACCGCGCCGGCTGGGCGCGGCTGATGCAGGGCCTCGGCGTAAAGGGCATCCACATCGCCGAGCGCGACACCCAGAAATCGACACGCCCGAAGCGGATCGGGACCTTCGTCAACACCTGGTCGGTCGAGGGCTTCATCGCCGAAGGCTTCCAGCCCGCGGAACTCGGATGGGGCACGCACGAACGCTGGTTTCCCGAAGACGGCCACCGCTTCGACACCGGCTGCCGCGCGGCGATCTGGATCGCCCGGCCAGGCGCGATCACCAAGGTCCATACCTGGTGCCCGACGCCGGGGCCGCAGTTCGGGTTCCTTGTCACCCACAACGAGGCGATCTCGATCGCCGACTACTACACAGTCGGCGCGCCCGAGGCGCCCGAGTACCGGCCGACCTGCCACTATGCCTACCACCCCTGCGACGACGCGGTGCTGTCGCTGCACGAGACCTTCGGCTCGGGCCGGATCCAGGAGCGCCATCATATCCTCGACGAGAACGAGATCATCGAGGGCAAGGATGAACTGGGCGTGCTGCTCTACGGGCACGAGAAGAACGCGCTCTGGTACGGCTCGCGCCTGAGCATCGAAGAGACGCGCGACCTGGCCCCCTTCCAGAACGCCACCGGGCTGCAGGTGTCGTCCGCCGTGCTGGCGGGAATGGTCTGGGCGCTGGAGAACCCGCGGGCAGGAATCGTCGAGACCGACGAGATGGACCATGTCCGCTGCCTTGAGGTGCAGCGCCCCTACCTCGGCCCGGTCGAGGCGCACTACACCGACTGGACGCCACTGAAGGACCGCTGGAGCAAGTTCGCCGAGGACATCGACGAAACCGACCCCTGGCAGTTCCGGAACGTGCTGGCGAGTTGAGGCGGAAGTTGTCTTGTCTGCAGGGCGGTGAGAGAAGCACCCTGCCCCCCGTCATGCCCCCCGCCTGACTGCGGCGCACCGGCACTGGAAAGGGCGGCGGCCCGCCTGTAAGAGGGGCGGGCTTTCGCAGGGGCCTTCACCGATGACGCAGACGATCCGCCCGCAGCCCGGGATCATGGACATCGCGCTCTACCAGGGCGGCGAAAGCCGCCTGCCGGGCCGGGCCGACGTGCTGAAGCTGTCCTCGAACGAGAACCCCTTCGGCCCCTCGCCCGCGGCCATCGAGGCGCTGCGCGCGGCCGCGGCCGAGATGCACCGCTACCCCTCGACGGACCACCGGCCGCTGCGCGAGGCGATCGGCGAGGTCCACGGCCTCGACCCCGA
>JALORM010000361.1 GCA_025458985.1 Paracoccaceae bacterium
CGGGTTGACGATGTTGCCGAAGTCGTCGGCCGCCGCGAACGAGCAGATCGTGACCTTGCCCGTGTCGGGGTCCACCTCGACCTCGCAGGCATAGGCGCCTGCCGGATAGGTGAAGTTCGCCGGGTCGTAGAACGCCGTCTCCTCCAACCCCGGCTCAAGGTCGGCCAGCGGGTAATTGTGCGGCACGTAGGCCGCCAGGCACACGCTGCCCCAGTCGACCGACTTGTCGGTCCCCGCCACGCTGAACTTGCCGTCCTTCAGCTCGATGTCGGCATCCGAGGCCTCCAGCAGGTGCGCGGCGGTGCGCGGCGATCTTCTTGGCCTTGGCGATGATCTTGTTCGCCGCCCTGACCATCGCCGAGCCGCCCACCGCCAGCGACCGCGAGCCGTAGGTGCCCATGCCCATCGGCGTGTTCGCGGTGTCGCCGTGGACGATCTCGACCTGCGCCTCGGGGATGCCGATCATGTCCGAGATGACCTGCGCGAACGAGGTCTCGTGCCCCTGCCCGTGCGAGTGCGAGCCGGTCATCACGACGATGCCGCCGGTCGCGTTGACCCGCACGGTGGCGCTTTCATACAGCCCCGCGCGCGCGCCAAGCTGCCCGACCAGGTTCGACGGCGCGATGCCGCAGGCCTCGATGTAGCAGTTGATGCCAAGCCCCCGCAGCATGCCCCGCGACTTCGACTCGGCCAGCCGCGCCTCGAAGCCCGCGACGTCGGCGATCTCGAGAAGCTTGTCCATCGTCGCGTGGTAGTTGCCGGTGTCGTATTCCACTGCGACAGGGGTCGCATAGGGGAACTGGGTGATGAAGTTCTTCCGGCGCAGCTCGACCGGGTCGATCCCCATCTCGCGCGCCGCCTTGTCGATCACCCGTTCCAGCTGGAACGTCGCCTCCGGCCGGCCTGCGCCGCGGTAGGCGTCGACCGGCACGGTGTTGGTGAACACCGCCTTCACATTGACGTAGATGACCGGGGTCTTGTAGTTGCCGGCCATCAGCGTTCCGTGCAGCCAGGTCGGCACCGAGGGTGCGAAGGTCGAGAGGTATGCCCCCATGTTGGCGTAGGTCTCGGTCCGGATCGCGAGGAAATGCCCTTCGGCGTCCAGCGCCAGCTCGATCTTGGTCACATGGTCGCGGCCCTGCGCGTCGGTCATGAAGCTTTCCGACCGCGACGCCGTCCACTTCACCGGCCGCTTCAGTTGCCGTGCCGCGAAGGTCACGAAGGCTTCTTCGGCATAGTGGAAGATCTTCGACCCGAAGCCGCCGCCCACGTCGGGGGCGACCACGCGCAGCTTGTGCTCGGGGATGCCGAGGACGAAGGCGCCCATCAGCAGGCGGATGACATGCGGGTTCTGGCTGGTGGTGTAGAGCGTCGACATGTCGGTCGCGAACTCGTAGTCGCCCACCGCCACGCGCGGCTCCATCGGGTTGGCCACAAGGCGCTGGTTCACCAGTTCCAGCGTGGTGACATGGTGTGCGCCCCGGATGGCGGCATCCACCGCTTCGCGGTTGTCCTCGACGAAGCCCCAGTCGTAGCAGAGGTTCGACCCGATCTCGTCATGCACAAGCGCGCCGCCCTGAACGGCCGCCTTCATGTCGATGACGGCCGGAAGCTCGTCGATGTCGGCCACGACCGCCTCGGCCGCGTCGCGCGCCTGTTCGGCCGTCTCGGCGACGACCACGGCGATCGGGTCGCCCACGTGGCGCACCTTGCCGCGGGCCAGCACGGGGTGGCCGGGCTCCAGCATCGGCTTGCCGTGGCGGTCGGTGACCTGCCAGCCGCAGGGCAGCCCGCCCACGCCCTCGAAATCCTTGCCGGTGAACACCCGCAGCACGCCGGGCATGCCCTCGGCGGCCGACGTATCCACCCCGTTCAGCCTTCCGTGCGCGACCTGGCTGCGCACGAAGGCAGCATAGGCCTGGCCATGCAGGTTGATGTCGTCGGTGTAGCGGCCCCGACCGGTCAGGAACCGCACGTCCTCGCGGCGCTTCGAACTTGCGCCGATGCCATGATCCTTCGGCATGTGTCCTCCCCTTTTTCCCGCTTATTCGGCCGCGATCGCCGACACGTCCTGACCGGACGCGGCAAGCACCGCCTTGACGATGTTGTGGTATCCCGTGCAGCGGCAGATGTTCCCTTCGAGGTAGTGCCGCACCTCGGCCTCGGTCGGCTTCGGATTCTCCTTCAGCAGCGCGGCGGCCGACATCACCATGCCGGGCGTGCAGAAGCCGCACTGAAGCCCGTGGTGGTCCTGGAACGCCTGCTGGATCACGGAAAGCGTGCCGTCGGCGTTGGCCATCCCCTCGATCGTCTTCACCTCGGCGCCTTCGGCATCCATCGCGAAGACCGCGCAGGACTTCACCGGCACGCCGTCCATGTGCACGACGCAGGCGCCGCACTGGCTGGTGTCGCAGCCGACATGGGTGCCGGTCATCTTCAGCCCCTCGCGCAGGAACTGCGACAGGAGCGTGCGGCCTTCCACCTCGGCGGACACGGTCTTGCCGTTCACCTTCATTGAAACTCTGGGCATGTACGTCCTCCCTTGAACTCCCCAGACGGCTCAGCGCGACACGAGGCGCTTCAGCCAACCCTTCTTGACCTCGGCGACCTCGGCGGGCGCTTCGCCCTCGCCCCCGCCGTCCTCCCCGCCTTCGATGACGCCCTGGAACCGGGCGAAGAAATCGTCAGCCAGCTTGCGCGCAAAGCCGTCGATCAGGCGGCTGCCGAGCTGCGCCAGCTTGCCGCCCACGTGCGCCTCTACTTCGTAGCCCAGACGCGTGCCTTCGGCTACGGGGGAAAGGCTGATCCGGGCGCTGCCCTTGGCGAACCCTGCCGCGCCACCCTTGCCCTCGCCCGACAGCGTGGCGCTTTCGCCGACGACGATGTCCGAAAGGGTGACAGCACCCTTGAAGGTGGCCTTCACCGGGCCGACCTTTTGCACGACCGTCGCCTCGAACCCCTCTTCGGGGGAGCCGGTGAGTTCCTGGCACCCCGGGATGCAGGCCTTCAGGACGTCGGGGTCGAGCAGCGCGGCCCAGACGGTTGCGGGGTCGGCCTTGATGTCGCGGGCGTCGGTGAGTTGCATGGCTGACTCGCTGGCTGGCTCGCCAAGACGTTATGCACCAATCGCGACCGGGGCCATAGGACCAAGGGCGTAGATCACGGTGCCCTCAGGGTGCTGCGGGATCGGGCGCGGCGATGGCCCGGCACGGCCGGGCGGGTGCCGCCGGCGCGCGAAGGCTCCGGGACAACGCCGGACCGGCCGGGAAAGGCAGACAGGC
>JALORM010000362.1 GCA_025458985.1 Paracoccaceae bacterium
CCGGATCGGGCTGGACACTCCCCTCTGCCTCCTTACCCTTGGCGCAGGTGATCAGGCGGTGGAGGCATGGCCCATGGCGCAGTTCGGCAAGGCTCAGACCGCGGCGCGGCGCGAGGACGCGCGGTTCCTGACCGGGCGCGGCCGCTACATCGACGACACCGCGCCCGAAGGCGCGCTCCATGCGGTGTTCTTCCGGTCGCAGGTGGCGCATGCCGAAATCCGCGCGCTCGACCTCGGGGCCGCGCGGGCGGCCCCCGGCGTGGCGGCGGTGCTGTCGGCGGGCGACCTCGAGGCGGCGGGCGTCTCGCTGCATCTGGCGACCGACCCGGTCACGAACCGCGACGGCACGACCGCCCCCGATCCGTTCCGCCCGGTGCTTGCCAGGGGACGGGTGCGCCATGTGGGCGAGGCCGTCGCGGTGGTCATTGCCCAGACACTGGCGCAGGCGCGCGACGCGGCCGAGCTGATCGGCTTCGAGACGGACGACCTTCCCGTGCACCTCGACCTTGCGCCTGGCGGCGCGGCGCTTCATGCGGACGCCCCCGGCAATGTCGCCTACGACTGGGCGCTGGGCGACGCGGCGGCGGTGGAGGCCGCCTTCGCGACAGCTGCGCACCGGGTGACGCTGAGGGTCGAGCACAACCGCGTCATCGCCAACGCGATGGAGCCCCGCGGTGCCTGGGCCGACTGGGACGGCGCGCGGCTGCACCTGTCCTTCAGCGGCCAGGGCCCGTGGGAGGCCCGCGCCACGCTTGCGGCCATGCTGGGCCTGCCGGTCGAGGCGGTGCGGGTGACGAACCCCGATGTGGGCGGCGGCTTCGGGATGAAGGCCATGACCTATCCCGAATACGTGGTGCTGGGGGCGGCGGCGCGGCTGCTCGGCAGGCCGGTGCGCTGGATGTCGGACAGGACCGAGGCGATGCTGACCGACAACGCGGGCCGTGACCTGGTGAGCGAGGCCGAGATGGCCTTCGACGCCGATCACCGGATCACCGCCTACCGCGTCAACATTTTGTCCAACCTCGGGGCCTACAGTTCCGAGTTCGGGCAGCAGATCCAGTCGACGGTCTCGGCGCGGGTGCTGACCGGGGTCTACGATATCGGGACGGCCTTCGTGAACGCGCGCGGCATCTACACCAACACCACGCCCGTCGACGCCTTCCGCGGCGCCGGCCGGCCCGAGGCGATCTACACGATCGAGCGGGTGATGGACCATGCTGCGCAGGTGCTGGGGGTCGATCCCTGGGCGCTGCGCGAGCGGAACTTCGTGACGGCCTTCCCCTACCGCACCGTCCCGGGCGAGGTCTACGACGTGGGCGATTTCGCCCGGGTCCTGGCCCGCGTCCGGCGCGAGGCGGACGTGGCGGGCTTTCCCGCGCGCCGGGCGGCCTCCGCGGCGCGGGGCCGGCGGCGGGGCCTCGGCCTGTGCTGCTACATCGAATCGATCCTGGGCGAGGCGGCCGAGACCGCGCGGGTGGAGTTCCGTGCGGACGGCACGGTCGCGCTCTATGTCGGCACGCTGTCGAACGGGCAGGGCCACGAGACGGTCTTCGCGCATTTCCTGGCCGACCGGACCGGCATCCCGGCCGAGTGCATCACGGTCGTGCAGGGCGATACCGACCTGATCCCGCGCGGCGGCGGCACCGGGGGCTCGCGCTCGGTCACGGTGCAGGGCACGGCGACCATCGCCACGGTGGCCAAGATCGCCGAGGGCTTCGCGGCGTTCCTGGGCGAGGCGCTGGGGGCCGAGGGCTTCGCCTTCGACGGCGCCACCTTCCGCGCGCCCGGCACCAATCATGCGGTGACCATGCTGGAGGCGGCCGGGATGGCGCGCGCGGCGGGCCGCGAGGACCTTCTGGACCAGACCGCCCGCGCCAGGCTGCCGGGGCGGAGCTTCCCCAACGGCGCCCATGTCGCCGAGGTCGAGGTGGACCCCGAAACCGGCGCGGTCAGCGTGGTGCGCTACACCGTCACCGACGATTTCGGCGTGCTGATCCATCCGAGGCTGGCCGAAGGGCAGGTCCATGGCGGCGTGGCGCAGGGGATCGGCCAGGCGGTAACCGAGCGCGCCGTCCACGACGCGCACGGACAGCTGCTCACGGCAACGTTCATGGACTACGCCGTGCCGCGCGCGGACGATCTGCCGATGATCGCCTTCAGCCACGAACCGGTGCCATCGACCGCCAACCCCCTCGGGATGAAGGGCTGCGGCGAGGCGGGAACGGTGGGCGCGCTGGCCGCCGTCGCGAACGCGGTGGCCGATGCGCTGGCACCCGAGGTGCCGCGCGCCGAGGTGCAGATGCCCTTCACCCCGGAACGGGTCTGGCGGTGGCTTGCGCAGGCGGAGGGTCGGGTTGCGGCTGAATAGGCTCCTGCGCCGCCTTCTGGGCCGCGAGGTCGCGGCCCGCCAGCACGGGGCCGAGCCGCGGCGCCGGGGCCGGGTCGATCACGTCATCATCCTCGACGGCACGATGTCGTCGCTCGACCACGGGGCCGAGACCAATGCCGGGCTGACCTACCGGCTCCTGTCCGAACGCGGGCGGGTGGCGGGGCTGTCGCTCTACTACGAGGCGGGCATCCAGTGGGAGGAATGGCGCCGCGCACCCGATGTCATCATGGGCCGCGGGATCAACCGCCAGATCCGGCGGGCCTACGGGTTCCTGGCCTCGCGCTACCGGCCCGGGGACCGGATCTTCCTTTTCGGGTTCTCGCGCGGGGCCTATGCCGTGCGCTCGCTTGCCGGGGTGATCGACCGGGTGGGCCTTGTCAGGGCGGAACACGCGACGATGCGGGCGGTGCGGGACGTCTATCGCCACTACGAGCTTGCCCCCGACGCGCCGGCGGCGCGGGCCTTCGCCCGGCTCTACTGCCACCCGGAGGTCGGGATCGAGATGGTGGGCGTGTGGGACACGGTGAAGGCGCTGGGCCTGCGCCTGCCGCTTCTGTGGATGCTGACCGAGAAGCGGCACGCCTTCCACAACCACCGCCTCGGCGCCTCGATCCGCCACGGCTACCATGCGCTGGCGCTGGACGAGACGCGCGAGGTCTATGCCCCGGTG
>JALORM010000022.1 GCA_025458985.1 Paracoccaceae bacterium
GTCGAGAACGCCCATCCGCGCTTCCGCGAGGCCCGCGAGGCGGTGGCGAGCGGCGACTACGACGCCGTGGTGCTGACCGAGGCGGTCGAGATCCGCGACATGCTGCGCTATCACGACAGCCCGCGCTACTTCGCGCTTTTCGCCGCCGAGGCGTGGAAGGCGCGGCCCGATGCGCGGATATACCTCTACGAGACCTGGCACCCGCTGGATACGCCCGAGGGCTGGCTGGAGCGGATCGACCGCGACCTGCCGATGTACTGGGAAGGCGGGATCATAAGGCCCGCGCTGGGGCGCCTGCCCGAGGGGTCGCGCATCTTCCTCATCCCGGGCGGGCAGGCCCTTGCCGCGCTGGTGCGCGAGATCGAGGCACGGGGCGGGGTGGGCGGCGTGACCGACCGGACCGGCCTTTTCGGCCGGACCGAGGATGGCGGGGTCGACCAGATCCACCTCAACGACCTCGGCAACTACTTCATCGCGCTCGTGCACTACGCGGTGCTCTACCATCGCAGCCCCGAGGGGCTGCCCTTTGCGCTGCTCAAGGGCGACGGCACGCCGGCCGCGGCGCCCTCGGCCGACCTGGCGCAACTGATGCAGCGCATCGCCGGGGACGTGGCGCGGTCGAACCCCCTGACCGGGGTCGGCCGGTAGGAAGGAACGCCCCGCCAGTCCGGCCACGAGCCGGACCGGGGTGGACGGACGAAGCTTCGGAGGGGAAGCGGATGGCTGTCGACACGCACATTCGGTCCAACGCCCGGCAAGTGCCGCGTGGAGTGTCCGGCATGGGTCAGTGGCTTCTGCTCGCGCTGGCCGCCTATGCCGCGATGGCCGCGTTCCATGCCTTCTTCGGCTACTACTTCTGGGGCCAGCACGGCTTCGAGGTCGGAAACGACGACGCCTTCATCAGTTTCCGCTACGCCCGCAACATCGTCGACGCCGGCGTGGCCAGCTTCAACGTCACCGACCCCATACCGGTCGAGGGCTACTCCAACCCGCTCCATGTCGCGCTGTCGGCGGTGGTCTATGCGCTGGTCGGCCCGGACCTGCTCTATCCCGTCATGGCGGTGGCCGGCGGCCTGGCGGTGGCGCTTGCCATCGCGCTTGTCGGGCAGGGTGTGGCACGGCGCGGCGGAGATACGGGTCTGGCCGGGCTGGTCATGCTGGCCGCCGCCCTGTGCCCGCCGCTGTGGCTGCATGGCACGTCGGGGCTCGAGACGCCCTTCGTCTTTCTGGGTCAGGCCGTCTTCTGGCTGGCCTGCGCCCGGATCGGGGCGGGTGACGGCGCCGGCGCCGGTCGGCAAGCTGCCGGCGCGGCACTCATCGGAAGCGCCATCGCGCTTGTCCTGCTGCGGACCGACGGCTTCCTCTTCCCTGCCATCGGCGTGCTCTGGCTGGCAGCGATCGGCCGGTGGGTCGCGGCGGTCCAGCTTCTGGCGGCGACCGCGCTGGCCTTCGGCCTGCAGGTCGGGCTGCGGTTTTGGTACTACGGCCTGCCGCTGCCGCTTCCGACCTATGTAAAGGTCAGCGGCCCGCTGGATCAGCGGCTGGTCAACGCCCTTGCCGACCTGGCCAGCATGGCCGTGAAGAACGGCCTTCTGCTGCCGCTTGCCGGCTTCGCGATCGCGGGGCTCGTCTGGCTTGCCCGGCTTGCCCGCACCCGGCGTGGGGCGCTTGCGGCGCTGCCGGTCGAGGTCTGGCTCGCCGGGGGGCTGCTCAGCTACTTCCTGCTGATCGGGGGCGACATCTACCGCGACCGGTTCCTGATCATCCTCTACCCGATGGGTACATTCCTCCTGCTCGACTGGGCAGGCCGGTCGCTGGGGCGCCGGGTGCAGCTGGCCGCGGCAGTTCTTGTCATCGCCTGGCAGGTCGGGGCTGCGGCAGCGATGGACAGGCGGATGGACTATGTGTTCGACTGGCCCAAGTACGACCGCTGGGTGGTGCTCGGTCGCCTTCTGGGCGAGAGGCATCCGGGCGCCGTACTGGCCGTCGATGCGGCGGGCAAGCTTCCCTACTTCAGCGGTCTTCACACGATCGACATGCTCGGCCTGAACGACCGCCACATCGCCTTCGTCGAGCCCAAGATGGCCCTGCCAGGGCACAACAAGTTCGATCCCGACTACGTCTTCGCAAGCCGCCCCGACCTGATCTGCGCGCATGCCATCGAGGCAGGCTCGCTGGCCTACTGGATCAACCGGCCGCGCTATCTGGAGGAGGGCTACGAGCTTGCCTACCTCGTGCACCACAGCCGGGTGGCCGAGCCTGTGGTCGAAACCGAAGGCCTGTCCGTGCCCGAGATCGATGCGCTAGTCCTGGGGGGCTACTCCTACGGCTGCGTCCTCCTGCGCCGCCGCTGAGGCGCCGCCCTCGCCTGCAGGGCGCCGGCGCAGCACGGCAAGGTTGGCCTCGGGCACATGGGTCACGACCTCGAAGACCTGCCCGAACTCCGGGTAGTCGGTCACCCAGTTCGCGATGCCTTCCCAGTCCGCCAGGAAGGCGATGTCGCTGTCGGCCACATAGCGCAGCACGTTGCCCTCGTCGCGGATCGCCGCCAGAGCGTCGGGGTTCACCTTGCCGTCGAGGTTGATCGTGCGGTCGTGCCAGTAGCCGAGCGTTCCGGTCTGCACCGCACCGACCCAGGTCTCTTCGGGGACGTTGCTGCGCACCCAGTCGACCACCTGGAAGTGGCCCTGTCCTTCCGCCCCGGGAAGCAGCGGCCGCGCGAGCAGCGCGACCGACAGCGCCACGGCACCCAGGCCAAGGACCGCGACGCCACCCTGCCAGCGGCCGGCAACGACCCGGCGGGCGAGGTCGATGGCGACCCAGAGGGCGGCCACGATCAGAAGCGGTGCCAGCACCGACATGTAGCGGCTGAGGAAATGGGGCGCGCCGAAGTTCAGACCGTAGTAGGCGGCGATTGCGAGCCCGTGCAGCGCATAGGCCGCCACGACGAAGCGCATCGTCCCGCCCCGGCGCCACAGCCCGGCCAGGAACCACAGCAGCACTGCCAGCACGACGGCCGCCATGGCCAGCGACACGACGGCCGAGCTTTCGAACCGCGTGGGCACGGGAAGCATCGGGAACATGTGCTCGAACAGCTTCACCGGGATCAGCGGGAGGTTCTGGCCGAAGGTGATCCCGAGCGATTGCGACCAGCCGCTGATCGGCATGATCGATCCGAAGCTGAGCTTGTTGTAGACAAGCCAGGGCGCGGCGAGCGCCACGCTGATCAGGCCCGGTGGCACCAGCCGCGCCAGCATCCCTGAAAAGCCGGTGCGCTGGCGGATCAGGCAGTCGAGCGCCCAGACGGCGAAGATCGCCGTCACCAGGAAGGCGCCGTCGATCCGGGCAAGAAAGGTGATGCCGCCCAGAAGGCCCAGAAGCAGTCCCGCCCCGGCACCCGCGTCGCGCCCGCGATCGAGCACCCGGGCGAACTGCAGCAGGAGCAGCAGCGCCGCCAGCGTGTAGAGGCCTGTCTCGAGCGCGTTCATCGTGTGGCGCAGGAGCAGCGGGCCGGCGAACCACAGCGTCGCGGCAAGCCAGGGCCAGGCGGGATGGTCGTCCTGCTGGCCGAGGACGCGGGCGGCGAAGGCGCGCACCGCGAAGAAGCCCCCCAGAGCCGCAGTGGCGGCGATCAGGTGGATGCCGATCAGGCTGGTAACCTTGTCTCCGCCGGTCAGCAGATAGGGAATCGTGAAGAGGAAGGTGGCAAGCGGCTGCACCCCGTTGGTCGGGACCGTTCCTTCCGAGACCGACATGCCAAGCCCGATCGCCATGTTCCGCGCGACCGTGAGCATCAGGTAGCCGTCTTCGGTCATGAAGAACTGCGCCAGATGGGGCTGACCCGTGACGATGGGAAACAGGCGGTAGAGAAAGGCAAGGGCAGCGACGAGCAGAAGGATGGGAAGCAGGCTGCGCTCGAACATCAGGGTCTCCTCGGAAACTTCGGCGATCAGAATCGGGTCCGCATGAAAATCCGTTCGGGAAGGTGCGTGATGATGCCCATGACGATCCGCCAGATCGGATCGACATGCACCGGCCGGCCGCGGTCGAGCCCCGCGAGGATCCGGGCCGCCAGCGCCTCGGGGGTGGTCGTGAGCGCGCCGGGCAGGTCCATCCCTTCGGTCATCGCCGTGGCGACGAATCCGGGCTTGACGGTCATCACCAGTAGCGGCCGGGCGGCGTATTTCTGGCGCATCCCCGAGAGCCAGGCGGTGAAGCCGGCCTTGGCGGCGCCGTAGACGTAGTTCTTCGCGCGCCCCCGGTCGCCTGCGACCGAGCTGATGCCGATCACCGCCCCCGGCCCGCCCGCCGCATCGATCCGACGGGCCGCGGCTTCCAGCATCAGGGCTGGCCCGGTGAAATTGGTTGCGATCACCTTCGCCGCCAGGCCTGGGTCGGCGGCATTCGCGTCCTGGTCGCCCATCCAGCCGACCGCCGAGATCACGATGCGGGGCAGCGCCGGCAGGCTGTCTAGAAAGGTCTCGAACCCGGCGATGTCGGTCGCGTCGAAAGCATGCGCCGTGACCTCGACGCCATGGCGCGTGGCGAAGTCGGCAAGATCGCGGTCAAGCTCGGCGGGGTCGCGGACAGCCAGTTGCAGCGGGTGCCCGCGGGCAGCCAGTGCGTGGGCGAGCGCGCGCGCGATGTCGGACTTTGCACCCAGCACCAGCACGGGCGCGGCGGCATTGCCCCCCGCGGGCTCCGACACGCGGCTCACAGGCCGAGCCTCGCCGACTGGGCCGAGCGCATCCGCGGCGGGGTTCCCTGGGCGTCGCGCAGGGCGCGGAAGGTGTCGAGGGCCGGCCCGTAGCCGGCCCGCAGCGTCTCGGATGTCATGCGGCTGTCCTTTGCAAGATAGAGGCGCCCCCCCGCCGCGCGCGTGATCGCGTCGAGCCGGTCCATCAGCCTGAGCGATGCGGGCCGGAGCGGGAAGTCGAGCGCCAGTGTGTAGCCCTCGATCGGGAACGACATCGGCCGGTCGGCAGCGCCGGGGCCGAACCGCTTCAGCACCGCCAGGAACGACCCGAGGCCCGAGGCGGCGATCGCGTCGAGCAGGTCGCCCAGTCCGTCCCGCGCGGTGGCGAGCGGCAGGGCGCACTGGTACTGCGCGAAGCCGCGCGGTCCGTAGATGCGGTTCCAGTCCAGGATCGCGTCGAGCGGGTAGAAATAGGTGGCCCAGTCGACCAGCTGCGGGTCGGCCTTGCGCGCGCCCGCGCGGAAGTAGGCGCGGTTGAACAGGCCCACGCTGAACCGGTTCAGGGCGAAGCCCGGCGCGTCGAAGGGCACGCGGCGGGATGTCTTGGGCGGGGTCTCGAAGGGACGGCCACGGCGCTCTGGCGGCAGGTCGCCCGGCGTCGCGTGCTCGCCCAGGTAGACGAGGCTGCGGCCTCGGGCGGCGCCGCTGGCAAGGCAGTCGATCCAGGCGACCGAATAGGTGGCGTCGAGGTTGGCCTCGAACGCGCTGATGGCGGCGTCGAGATCCGGGGCCACGATGGTGCGCTGCGTGATCCAGCCGGTCTCGACCGGCCGCAGGCGTACCGCCGCGGTCACGATCATTCCGGTCAGGCCCATCGCGCCGGGCGTGGCGCGGAACAGTTCGGCGTTCGACTGCGCAGAGCAGCGCCGCACTTCGCCGTCTGGGCAGAGCAGGTCGAACCAGGCGACGTGATCGGCAAAGCTGCCTTCGCCGTGATGGTTCTTGCCGTGGACGTCGGCGGCGATGGCGCCGCCGATGGTCACGAAGCGCGTGCCGGGCGTGACGGCCGGGAAGAAGCCACGCGGCAGGAAGGCGGCGATGATCTCGGCCAGCGACACGCCCGCCTCCGCCTCCAGCAGGCCCGACGCGGCATCGAAGCGGATCATCCGGTTGAGCTTGCGGCTCGAGATCACGCCAGCGGCGTTCAGCGCCGCGTCGCCGTAGCTGCGGCCAAGCCCGCGCGGGATCGCCGAGGGCAGCGCCGCGAGGGCAGCCGCGGCAGCGTCGGGCCGATCCGGCACCGCCTCGGCACAGTAGACACGGGGCCAGCGGCCCCAGCCCGCGATCTCGCGCCGGACGATCATGCCGGCGCCCCCGACGTGAACACGTAACGGCGGTCGAGCTGGTACTTGACCCAGTAGCCGATCGCGAGCCCGAGCGCACCGCCAAGGTACAGCATCGCGCGATTGCCGGAAACCAGGAAGAACGCCGTCTGCGTGCCCCAGAAGATCACGGTCGTCGCGACACCCATCAGGGTATAGAGCGAGAACCTGCGGCCGTGGGCGGCCAGCCCTGTACTGCCGTCGCGGAAGATCCAGCGCTTGTCGAGCGCGTACTTCACCACGAGGCCGGTCCCCGTTCCTGCGGCAAGCGCCAGCCAGTAGGCGGGCCCCGCCGCGCCCTCCGGCGGCAGGAGTTCGTGTACGGCGGCCTGCGTCGCGAGGTTCACCGCCGTCGCAACGGCTCCGAAGGCCGCATAGAGCGCCGCAAGCCGGAGCTTCGTCACGACCAGAGACCCGCACCGACGACGATGAGAAGGGAAAACAGCACCGCAAGCCGGCTGGGCCAGTCCCGTGCCGCGAACACGATCGGATCGTCGTCCATGTAGCCGCGGTGCGTCATCAGGACCATGCGTCCGATCCAGTAGAGCAGCAGGGGACAGATCAGCCACAGCAGCTCGGGCCGGGCATAGAGCGAGATCACCGCCTCGCTGTTGATGTAGAGGGCGAAGACCATGACCGCGGCGAAGCCCGAGGAGATCGCCATCTCGCGCAGGAGCGGCAGGTCCGATGTCTGGTAGCCGCGCCCTGCGGTCTTGGCGCCCTCGGCCTGCTGCGCCAGTTCGGCCTGGCGCTTCACAGCGGCCAGCGAGAGGAACAGGAACAACGAGAAACCGAGCATCCAGGGCGACAGCGAAAGCCCGGTCGCCGCAGCCCCGCCGATGATCCGCGCTGTGTAGAGCCCAGCGAGGGTAAGGACGTCGACCAGCGCCTTTCGCTTCAGCCAGAAAGAATAGGCGAAGGTCCCGAGGTAGTAGACGGCAAGCGCCCCCAGAAAGGCGGGCGGCGTCCAGATCAGCGCGATGGCCGCTGCGACAAGGAGAAGCGCAGGGGCTGCGACCAGCCCGAACGCGATGGGCAGCCGTCCCGCGGCGAAGGGCCGGCGGCGCTTGCGTGGATGGGCACGGTCTGCCTGCAGGTCGACGAGGTCGTTGAGCAGGTAGACGCTGGAGGCGGTCAGGCAGAAGGCGACGAAGGCCGCCAGCGCCGCAGGCAGCGCCGCGGTGTCGTGGGCGGCGAGCATCGGCAGGAACACCAGGACGTTCTTCGACCACTGGTGCGGCCGCAACGATTCCAGCGCGGTGCGCAAGCTTGCTGCGGCCTCGCCGACGTGGTGCACGTCTGCGTGCCGCGCATGGACCTTGCGCCGCAGCGGCTCCGGGGCGCGGACGGTGATCGCCCGGCGCGCCGCCGACCAGACAGGCAGGTCGGCGTGGGCATCGCCCACATAGTCGAATCCGCGCGGACCGTAGCGCTGTTCGAGGAAGGCGGCCTTGGCCGCGCCGCCGAGGTTTCCGGCCGTGTCGCCGCCGCCGGTACCGATCGCGTCGTCGAACAGCCCCAGGTGCTCGGCCACCGCGTCGACCTGCGCCTGGTCCGAGGCCGAAACCAGGGCGGTGCGGCGGCCGCGGGCGCGGGCATCGCGGACGAGGTCCAGCACCGCCTCGTCATAGGGCAGGCCCGCGCCCGGCGTCACATGCGCCTCGGCGACCCGCCGCTTGAACGCGGCCTTTCCCGCCAGCAGGGCGGCGAGGATGCCCGGCAGATGCGCCGGGCGCCGTGCGAGAGCGCCGAGGAGGTTCTCGTGCAGGGTATCCGTGCGGCAGAGGGTGCCGTCGAGGTCGACGACAAGGACGACGTCGCCCTGCAGCAGCGCCTCGCGGCCGGCCGGGGCCGCGTGCCCCGAATCCTCGGAGCCGACGACGGGTCGGGCATTCGTCATCGTGCCGCGCGTTCCGTTCCCTTGCGCCACCCGCCCAGCCGGATGGCCCGATCCCCCCGGCAATCATATCGGCTCCCGGCGCTCATGGCCAGTCGCCGCAAGTGCAGGCAAGATGGGCGGCCCGTTGTTCGCGGCCAGGAAACCTGCAGGCGAATCGGCGGAGAATCGCGCAAGGTTTTGCCGCACTTCGGCGATCTGCCTCCGATAGATTTTGACGGAAGCGAGATTCCGCGCCCGCCCTTGGCACCTTTCTGCCGAACGTCGCCACGCTTCCAACGAGCGTCTGGCGCGACCGCCCAAGTTCCGTCAACAACCGACCTGTACGAGGCGGTTTTGTTAACTGAAGCCGGTGTAAAGCGGGGATTCGAAGGTCCTGGGACGGCACCTTCGGCGCGTACGAGCAAAGACAGACACGCAAGAATGCAATCGCAGCGGGCGCCCGCGTCCGCGCACGGGGATGGTGATGTCGGCAGCATGTGGGCACTTGCCCCGCATTGGACAGATTCTCGTCATGGTTGAGCCTTCGTGCCGCCATGGTGACTCCGCCAATCGTGAACAATGTCTCGTCGAGACGCCGCTGCCTTTCCTTCCGCCGCTGCCACTCGGGCGAAAGAACAACAGGGGACACACGTGATGAGCACGCAAACGACGGTTTCCGGCGAATCCATGACCGGCCTCCGCGCGAGCTACTATCTGCTTCCGAACAGCGTCTCGTCGCTGGCGCAGATCGATTTTGCGGCCACGCCGGCCTCTACCGGCGTCGTCGGGTCCCTCGACCATTTCAAGACGGTGACTCCGTTCTGGACCGGCGGCGCCATCGACTGGTTTGCAGCGCGCTACACCGGCAACCTGAATGTGGACCAGGGCGGTCGCTACACGATCTACCTGACCTCCGACGACGGCTCGGCGCTGTATCTGAACGGCCGGCAGGTCATCTCGAACGACGGGTTCCGCGCCACGACCGAGAAGACCGTCACGCTGGACCTTCCGAGGGGGTCGCACCAGCTCGAGATCCGCTACTTCGAGGCCGGCGGAGAGCAGACGCTGCGCCTGGAATGGGCCGGCCCGGATACCGGCGGGGCGCGCCGGCTGGTCGAGGGTGCAAGCCTCACCCAGGATGCGGCGCCCGCGCAGGCGCCCGCGCCGGTGCCCGCCCCGCCGCCGATTCCGGTCCTTACGTCGCCCCCGGCGGCCGAAACGCCCGCCCAGCCGACGGCCGAGCCCGGCAAGCTCGGGCTCAAGGCCGAATACTTCGCGCTTTCCAGCTCGGTCCGGTCGCTGTCGAAGATCGACTTCACTGCCCCGCCTGTCGCGACGGCCGAGGTCGGGCAGATCAACTGGGCGCGGTCCAACAACCCCTTCTGGCAGGGCGGCGCGAAGGACAACTTCGCAGCGCGGTTCACCGGCGACCTCGTCGTCGAGAAGGCTGGCAAGTACACCTTCTACCTTCGGTCCGACGACGGCTCGCAGCTGTTCATCGACGGTAAGCGGGTCATCAACAACGACGGCGTGCACGGCGCGATCCAGAAGGCGGTGACGCTGAACCTGAGTGCCGGCGAGCACGACATCGAACTGCGGTACTTCGAGCGGACCGGCAGCCAGACGCTGCAGCTCGACTGGCGCGGGCCCGATACGCTCTATGCGCGCGCGGTGGTCTCCGGCAAGCACCTGACGCACGACGAGCCTGCCGACTCGGACACGGGCGGCGGCGGCGGTACCCCGGTCGGCGGATCGACCGGCGGCTCCACTGGGGGGGCGCCCGGCGGATCGACCGGTGTCGATCAGGGTGGATCGCCTGGCGGCGACACGGGCGGTTCCACCGGCGGTTCGACCGGCGGGTCCACGGGTGGTTCCACGGGCGGGACGACCGGCGGATCCACGGGCGGTTCGACCGGCGGGTCGAGCGGTGGCACGACCGGCGGGTCCACAGGGGGCTCCACGGGAGGGTCCACTGGCGGGTCAACCGGGGGGTCCACGGGCGGGTCGAGCGGTGGCACGACCGGCGGGTCGACTGGCGGTTCCACGGGGGGCTCCACGGGCGGGTCAACCGGCGGAACGGGAACTTCACCTGCCAAGTGGCCGGGCCTGAAAGCCGAATACATCGCGCTGCAGGCGGCCGTCGCGTCGCTCGACAACGTCGACTGGTCGGCCGTCGACGCGTCCCGGACCGGCTACATCAACGCGCTGTCCTGGCTGCGCACCAACGACAGCTTCTGGAAGGATGCCAACGCGGACCTGTTTGCGGCGCGCTTCACCGGCGAACTCAACGTGGTGAACGCCGGGCGCTATACGTTCCACCTCACGTCGGACGACGGATCCGCGCTCTACATCGACGGCAAGCTCGTGATCGACAACGATGGCGCGCATGCGACCACCGAGCGTACCGTGACGCTCGACCTCACGCGCGGGGCGCATCGGATCGAAGTCCGCTACTTCGAGAACCAGGGCATGCAGAGCCTGCGCCTTGAATGGACCGGACCCGACAGCGACAACGTCCGCCAGCTGATCGATGGCGCGAGCCTCAGCCATGACGGGCCCATTGACGCGGGCGTGCCGGGCCCCTGCCCCTCGAAGGGCGTGCAGGTCTGCCAGTGCGCCAGCGACAATAGCCCCACCGTGCCGGACGGCACCGACGGCAACCAGCCGGGCGACCACGACCACGGCGGTATCGGTGACGGCGGCTCGACCGGCGGAACCGACGGCGGCTCGACCGGCGGCAGCACGGGTGGCGGAACGACAGACCCCGGCCACGACCATGGCGGATCGACTGGAGGCAGCACCGGCGGGTCGACGGGCGGAAGCACCGGCGGGTCGACGGGCGGAAGCACGGGTGGCTCGACGGGCGGATCGACCGGCGGCAGCACGGGCGGTGGCACGACCGATCCCGGTCACGATCATGGCGGTTCCACCGGCGGCAGCACCGGCGGCTCGACAGGCGGCAGCACCGGTGGCTCGACGGGTGGATCCACCGGCGGCACCGGCGGGTCGACGGGCGGTAGCACGGGTGGCTCGACCGGTGGAAGCACGGGCGGCTCCACCGGTGGCTCGACCGGCGGCAGCACCGGTGGGTCGACGGGCGGAAGCACGGGCGGCGGCCACGACCATGGCGGCGGATCGACGCCCCCGCCGGCGACGCCGGCCGAGATCGAGGCCTTCGTGCGCGCCGTGATGTCGGCGCCCGAGATCCACTCGCATACCGACAACGCCGGGATGGCGCGCGAGCACAACGCCGTGCTCGATCTTGTGCCGCGTGCCGAGGCGACGCATGTCGCCGTCGCCAACGGCGACTGGTTCGATCCGGCGACCTGGTATCAGGGGCGGATTCCCGGACCGGATGCGAAGGTTCTCTACGACGGCGAAAGCAACGCCTCGCTCTTCACTGTCCGGGTCGACGGCCAGCTGCGGTTTGCGACCGACATCGACACCAAGATGGTGGTGGACACCATGGTGGTCTCGCCCACCGGGCGGCTCGAGATCGGCACGGCCGAGAACCCGATCCAGGCCGGCGTTACCGCCGACATCGTGATTGCCAACAGATTCACGGAGCCGAGAAGACGGCCTTCCTCAAGGTCGCGGCCGCCCCGATGGCGGGCGCCACCACCATCAGCCTGGCGGACATTCCCGAGGGCTGGCGTGTCGGAGACACGATCGTCGTGTCGGGGACGCACAAGGAAGGCTGGACCTGGGACAACACGCTGCGGCAGGTCGTCTACCGCGAAAGCCAGGACGAGGAAGTCCGGATCACCGGGATCAACGGCAACACGATCACGATCGACCGTCCGCTCCAGTACAACCACGACACGCCGCGTGCGGACCTTTCGGCCTATGTCGCGAACATGTCGCGCAACATCACCTTCTCGTCCGAGGACGGCGAGGCAACCGCGGTCCATCACCGTGGCCATGTGATGTTCATGCACAGCGACGATGTGGACGTGCGTTACGCCGCGTTCGACGATCTCGGGCGCACCGACAAGTCGGAGGCAGCCTTCGACGTGAATTCGCTGTCGTCGGTATCGGCCGACAGCAACGTCAAGGGGCGGTATTCCTTCCACTTCCACAAGACCGGCACGGCCGATGCCGACAACCCGGCCATCGCGCTTGGCAACACGGTCTCGGGTTCGCCCGGATGGGGCTTCGTGCACCATTCCTCGAATGCCGATTTCATCGAGAACATCGCCTTCGACGTCTTCGGGGCCGCCTTCGCCGCCGAGGACGGGGACGAGACCGGCATCTGGCTGAGGAACATGGCGATCCGCGCCGAGGGCTTCGACTGGGGCGAAGCCTCGGCCAAGCTGCAGGAGGACGTGGCGCGCCACGACAACGGCCGCACCGGCGACGGGTTCTTCTTTGCCGGGCGCCTGGTCGAGGCGGCGGAAAACATCGCCATCAACACGACGCATGGCTACGTCTGGATGCAGCGCTCGGCCCCGGTCGACGCACTGTCAAGCAACCTCGACCATCCCGAGGTCGCGCACGGCCAGACCCTGATCGACCCGCACCGCACGCCGATCCAGGGTTTCCGCGACAACGAGGCGTTCGGGACGCAGGTCGGGCTGATCGTCATCAAGGCGGGTCCCGAACAGGGCCATGACGTGCGCACCGTGATGGAGGGTTTCCTAAACTGGGAAACCTCGCAGGGCGTCGACCTGTCCTACACGTCGCGCTACACCCTTATCGACTTCGACCTTCTCGGGACGCGCAACACCGCGCCCGTGGCATCGCCCGGCACGGGCGTCGTTCTGGGGAACAACACCTTCGACATGGTGTTCAACGATCTCGACATCCAGGGGTTCGCCACCGGCGCCAACGTCGGATCGCAGTTCACCTTCGCAATGCCCTCGCGCGACGTCGGGATCGTGCTGATCGACGTGTCGATGACAGGTGTCGGCCGCAGCTACATCGGGTTCGACCCTGCGCGCCACACCGTCATGTCGTCGTCGGACCTGGATATGGGACGCCTGCAGTTCGTGCAGACCCCGGCCGTGATCCGCGAGAACCAGGATCTGGTCTTCAACGGGATCAAGTATGACTCGATCGGGCAGACCAACCGGGTGACTGCGGGCGATCCGCAGACCATCTACCGCTGGGACATCCCGACGCTGCTGCGCGATACCGGCTACTATTCCACTGCGGACGGACAGCGCATCGTGCTGATCCCCGACTACGCTGTCGACCGCGCCACCGGCGAGGTCTTCAAGTTCAACTATGTCGCGCGGCTGGAGGTCTCGAACACGGCCCTGACCAACTGGGGGGTCCAGAACAACGGTCTCCACACGGCCAGCAGTCCGGCCATCGCGGGCAACGACCGGGCGACGACGCAGGAGGGTCAGGACGTCCGGATCGACGTCCTTGCCAACGACCGCGACCCGGAAGGTCGCGCGCTCGAGGTCAGCGGGTTCACCGATCCGGGCAATGGCGACGTGTTCCAGCAGGACGACGGAACGCTGCTCTACCGTCCGAACCACGGGTTCAGCGGCACGGACAGCTTCCATTACTGGGCCATGGACGCCTCGGGGAACTACACGCGTGCCACGGTCACGGTCGAGGTCTGGGATCTCTAAGGCGGCGCCCAGGCGCGCAGATTGCCGCAGAAACGTCATCAAAGGGCGCCAATCGTGAAGCATCGTTTAGGGAAGGCCGGCAACGGCCTTCCCTTTGCGCGTGTGCAGGTGCAGAATTGCGCCACGTTTCGACGGAGTAGGCTTCGTGCCCGGGTCCTGATCTTTCGCGTTCCGCCTCTCTCGCGCCGGCGCCTTTCGGTCCTGCGTCTGAGCGGTCCGGCCCTGCGGGATTCCGCCATCACATCGCACCCGGGTATCATCCGACATGCAGTTCACCCGCATGAGCATCGAAGAGGCGTCGCGCGAGCCATGGGATGTCGTGGTCGCGGGCACCAGCTTCGCAGCGATGTTCTTCGCGCACGGGCTTGCGCCGGGGCGCCGCGTCCTGTTCCTCGAGAAGGGGCTGGAATACAGCAACGCGGAGTGGCTGAGCGACCACCCCGACCTGGGCGAGCGCTTTCCGCCCGCGCCCGGGTCGCGCCTCGAGAAACCCTGGGTCGCGCATTCGATGTTCGGCGGCAACTCGAACTGCTGGTGGGGGCAGGTGCCGCGCCACCACCCCAGCGACTTCCGGCTGAAGTCGCTCTACGGGGTGGGGTCGGACTGGCCCTTCGGCTACGAGACGCTTGAACCCTACTACGCCGAGGTCGAGGCGGTGATGGAGGCCGCCGGCGGCGGCAGCGATCACCACCTGCCGCGGTCCGGTCCCTTCCCGTACCCGCCCCATGCGCCGTCGAAGACCGACGTCCGGCTGAGGGCCGACCGCCCCGACATCTGGCATGCCGCGCCTTCGGCCCGTTCGAACGGCGGCTCGCGACCCATCTGCTGCGTGAACGGCATTTGCTCGACCTGCCCGATCGACGCGAAGTTCACCATCCTGAACGGCCTGCCGCGCCTGGCCCCGACGATGACGGCCGCTCTGGTTCTGGAGGCCGAGGTCCGCGCGGTCGATATTGACGGCGGGGCCGCAAAGGGTGTCCTCGTGCGCGGCCCCGACGGGACCGAGCATCGGATCGGGGCCGATCTCGTCGCGCTCGGAACCAATGCGATCTTCAATGCCGCGATCCTGATGCGGTCGGGACATGCGGCGCATGCCATGGGCCGCTACCTGCACGAACAGGGCAGCCTGTCGGTCACCATCGATGTCGGCAACCCGAACTATTTCGGGGGAACCTCGATCACCGGGCACTGCTACGGATTCTACGACGGGCCGCACCGGAGCGAGCGCGCCGCCGTCCTTGTCGAGAATTTCAACGCGCCGACCGTGCTGCGGTCCGATCGCGGCCGCTGGACCGAGCGGATGCTCATCAAGCTAGTGGCCGAGGACATTCCCAACCCCGAAAACCGCGTCGTGCTGGACGGGGAGGGTGAGCCGCAGATCCTCTGGCATGGCCACGACGACTACATGTACCGCGGGCTCCACCGGGCACGCGCGCACCTGCACGAGCTTCTGACCTTTCCGTTCGAGAGGATCGTGGGCGAGGAAGAGATCCTGTCCGAGGCCCATATCCAGGGCACGCACCGGATGGGCACCGATCCCGAGACCTCGGTGGTCGATCCGCAGCTGCGGGTGCATGGGGTCACCGGCCTGCTCGCGCTGGGCTCGGGCTGTTTCCCCGCCTGCTCCCCGGCCAATCCGACGCTGACGCTGTCTGCGCTGTCGCTGATGGCCGGGAGGTCGCTGTGACACGGCTGACCCGTCGCAGGGTGCTTGTCGCCGGGGCTGCGGGCATCGCCGGCGGCTTTGCCGGCTGGTCGCTGTCCTCCGGGTTCGGCGACCACATCCTGCGCATCGTCGGCGAAAGCTTCGGCCCCGAGTTCGCCGCGGCAGACGGCGCCCGCCAGTTCGTGTCGGACCTGCTTGACCGGTTGCAGCAGGACCGGCCCGGAGAGTTCGTGCTGGAAGAGGTCTTCTACCGGGCGCGTCCCATCGCCTTCCCCGAACTGCTGCCGCAGGAGCGTCAGGTCGCCGACCTCGTGGCGACCGAATTCGCGCTCGCGTCGAACGTGCTTCAGGTGATCGCGGGCACCGAGCAGACGTTCGAGTACTTCGGCCTCTTCTCTCCGGCGACGGCCCCGTGCCAGAACCCGCTGAGCGCGGCCTGGGCCGTGTGACCCTCCGCCGTCCTGCCGCGTTCGCGGCGCCGGTTCACGCGCCTCGGCGCATCCGCCCAGCCTCTGCCCCGCGCGGCCTGCGCCGCGCGACCGAGGGTGCCCCGCCTTCGCCGGCGAGGCTCCAGTTCCGCCGCGACCGGGCTGGCTCCGCGGCCAAGGCGGGGGGGGCCTCGGCGCCGGACGACGAACCGGCGGGTACCCGGTAGAGGCAGCGACCGGCCAACGCGCCGCCCACCAGCCATGTGATCGGCGTCAGCGTGGCGTTCGGAAGCAGGTCCAGCAGGTTCGCCGACATCACGAGGGCCAGCCCCGCGGTTGCGGGGCTGAGCGCAAGCGAGTTGCGCCGCAGGGCGAGCACAAGGCTGGGCAGGGTCAGAAGCCCGAATTGCGCGACGTAGCCGAGCCAGCCGAACGCGCCGATGATGATGATCCAGGCGCCGTCAGGCACCGTCAGATTGCGGCCGGTCTCAGGTTCGTAGACGAAGCCCCGGCCGAAGAGCCCCCATCCCGCAAGCGGCTTCTCGTTCGCCCGCTCAAGCAGCATGTCCTCGTTCGCGACCCGGAACCGGAGCGACTCGGCGCGTTCGTCGCTGATCGACTGCGCGATCTCGATCGCCTTGCCGACGGGGACAACATCCGCGCCTCTCAGCATCGGGTAGAGCAGCACGGTCGCCGCGGCGATGCCGGCGATCAGCAGCTGACCCCGCACCCCCAGCAGCAGGACTACGGGGACAAGACCCATCGCCAGAACGAAGGCGCCAAGGCTGTTCGACAGGAACAGCACCAGCAGGATGTAGATTGCGGCGAAGGCCCACTGGCCGGCCCTTTGCCCTTCGGCCATCCGCTGCCGGAACAGCGCGGCCGCCGCGATGGCCGCCATCGCCACGAGGATGGCAAGCCACAGGCCGTGTTCCAGAAACACCACCGGTCGGAACCCGTCGCCGCGCATGTGCTGGTCGAAGGCATGCGGGAAGAACCCGTAGACCATGATGTTGAGCTGCGGGCTCATCCGCACCTCGAACAGGATCGGCAGCGAATAGACGAGGATGCCGATCACCAGGATCCGCAACAGCAGCACGTGGCTTTCGGGCGAGGCGAAGTAGCGCTGCGCAAGCAGGAATGGCAGCAACGACAGCAGCAGGCCCCCGATGAACGACCCCCCGTCATAGGGGCGCAGGCCCGGCAGGACGCCGGGTCCGACCGGGATCGGTTCGGGGTTGTTGATGACCGTCAGCATTGGCGAGGACAGGGCCAGAACCAGAAGAAGCGTTGTCAGCCACCACCGTCGGCTGCCCCGGGTTCCCGCTGCCGCCGCTCCGCCGGCTCCGAGCAGCAGCAGGAGAAAGGCGGTGGCCACCGGCAGGCCGTCCTTGTCGATCGTCGGAACGCCGGGAAACTCGATGCCGACCACATTCGGCAGCAGCAGGTAGCCCGACAGCAGCGACCAGCCCAGCGCCGCTGCCGGCGGCAGACGCCGGAACAGGATGAAGACCACCACCGGCCACGCGTAGAAGACGACATAGGCAAAGAGGTTCGGGGTCGGCACGGGGCGTCCTGGGCGGCGGGTAGGGGGCAATCGGCCGCGCACTGTCGCATTCTTGGCGGTCGTCCGTCCACCCCCGGCCGCGACGCTGCCTGCGGCCGGGAAACGGAGAATGACCTGCCCTGGGCATTGTTTCGTCGCGCTTGCGGCGGAAGCGCAGGATGCGGTTTCCCGATTGCAACGCGACGGATCGGGTAGCATGTTCCGGTCAAGGCCGGCCCCCTTTGCCGGCGTCCGTGGGGCCTTCCCCTCGGGAAAGGACCCGTTTCCATGCCTGCCGACGTTGCCGTCGTCATCGTGAACTACCGCACCGCCGACATGGCGATCGCCGCCGCCGACAGCGTTCTGACGCGCGGCGAAGACGGGCTTTCGGTCGAGATCCACGTGGTCGACAATGCCTCGCCGGGCGACGATGCCGAGGTGCTGCGGCAGGCCGCAGCGCGCTGGGGCGAGGCGGTCACGCTGCATCTCGAGACGACCAACCACGGCTTCGGACGGGGCAACAACCTGGTGCTGCGGGCGCTGGCCGCCCGCGAGGATCCGCCGGCGAAGGCCTATCTGCTCAATCCCGATGCCCGTCTCGAGACGAATGCGGTCGCACAGCTTTCCGCCTTCCTCGACGCGCATCCCAGGGCGGCGGTCGCCGGCAGCGCCATCGTCGACGGAGACGAGGGGCTGCCCGCAGTCTGCGCGTTCCGGTTCCCCGGTGTGATCTCGGAGTTCGCGGGCGCGGTCCACTTCGGCCCTCTCACCCGCCTTTTCGACCGCTGGATGGTGGCGCTGCCCCCCACGATGGAAACGCGGCAGGTCGACTGGGTCGCCGGCGCCTCGATGATGGCACGGCTGGACGCGCTGGCCGAGGTCGGGTTCTTCGATCCCGACTACTTCCTCTACTACGAGGAGGTGGACCTGATGCACCGTCTCCGCCGCAAGGGCTGGGAGGTCTGGCACGTGTCCGAGGCACGGGTGATGCATGTCGCCGGCGCCTCGACCGGCGTCAGCACGGCCAATCAGGAGCGTCCGCCGCTTCCGGCCTACTGGTACGACAGCTGGCGGCTCTACTTCAGCAAGCTTCACGGCGCCGGCGGCGCGCGTGCGGTGGCGCTGGCGCGGCTTGCCGGCACGGTGATCGGCGACCTTCTGTGCCGTCTGCGGCGAAAACCGTCGCGCAACCCGCGGAATTTCGCGTCCGACTTCCGGCATCAGGTGGTTCTTCCGCTGTTCGGACTTGGCCAGCCGGGACGGGGTACCTAGGTCAATCCCATGCGCCATGATCCAGACATCGTCCCCTCGCAACTCGGATTGCGGAACGACAACCCCGAGGGGATCGGATTCTGGGCGCTGGTGGCAGAGGACTTCCGCACCAACGACAGCGACGTCTTCGCCCAGGGGTTCTGGGCGCTGTTCTGGCACCGCTTCGGCAACTGGCGCATGTCGGTCCGCCCGCGGCTGCTCAGGTTGCCGCTGAGCCTGGTCTACAAGATCATGTTCAAGCTCTGCGAGTGGTTCTGCGGCATCATGCTTCCCTACACCGTGCGCGTCGGGCGCCGGGTCCGCATCGACCACTTCGGCGGCATGATCCTTGTCGCGGAACAGATCGGCTCGGACGTCACGATCCGGCAGAACACCAGTTTCGGCATCGCCTCGGTGTCGATGCCGCACGCCAGGCCGAAGATATGCGACCATGCCGACATCGGCGCCGGGGCGGTCATTCTCGGCGACATAACCGTGGGCCGCGGCGCCGTGGTCGGCGCGAACGCCGTCGTTACCCGCGATGTGCCGGCCTATGCCGTCGTGGGCGGTGTTCCGGCCCGGCTGATCCGGATGCGCGATCCCGCCGAGATCGGCGATCCGCCCCGGTCCGGCATGGCCCCGCTGGCCGCGCCACCGTCCCGCACGGACTGCGCGTGAGCGCCGCGCCACCGCGGATCGCCGCCGTGCTGATCGGGCGCAACGAGGGGGCGCGCCTCGTCGCCGCGCTGGCCTCGGTGCCGCCGGGCGTATCGCCGGTGATCTATGTCGATTCGGGGTCCACCGACGGGTCGGTCGCGGCGGCCGAGGCGGCCGGGGCCCGGGTTGTCCGGCTGGACCTGACGCGCCCCTTTACCGCGGCCCGGGCCCGCAACGAAGGGTTCGCGGCGCTTGGCCCCGACCTCCCGGACCTGGTGCAGTTCATCGACGGCGACTGCACGCTTGCCCCGGGCTGGGTCGAGACCGCGGCCGCGTTCCTGGCCGCCACGCCGGGGGCCGCCGTCGCCTGCGGCCGCCGTCGCGAGCGTTTTCCCGAAGCCTCGGTCTGGAACCGGCTCTGCGATGCGGAATGGGATACGCCGGTGGGCCAGGCCAGGGCCTGCGGCGGCGACGCGATGATGCGCGCGGCTGCGTTCGCCGAGGTGGGCGGCTTCGCCGCGTCGCTGATCGCGGGGGAAGAGCCCGAGCTCTGCGTGCGCCTGCGGGCCGCCGGCTGGGAAGTCTGGCGCCTCGACGCCGAGATGACGTTGCACGACGCCGCGATGACCCGCTTCGGCCAGTGGTGGAAGCGGATGCGGCGCGGCGGGCACGCCTTCGCCGAAGGCGCGGCGCTGCATGGGCGTCCGCCCGAAAGGCACTTCGTCCGCGAGATGCGCAGCGCCCTGGTCTGGGGCCTTGGCGTGCCGCTTGCGGCTGTTGCCGGGGTCGCGGCCTTCGGCCCCTGGGGGCTTCTGGCGCTTCTGGCATGGCCGCTCCAGGTCCTGCGCCTTGCGCCACGGCTGGGGCTTGTCCGGGCGGGCTTCCTGACGCTCGGCAAGGTTCCCGAGGCGATCGGCGTGGCGGAATACTGGCTGCGCCGCCTGCGCGGCCGCCCCGCCGGCCTCATCGAATACAAGTAGTCAGCCGGCCAGCGCCGCGATCGCCGGCCAGTTCCACCAGATCGCGGCGCCGGCGACGGCAAGCCCTGCGAGCGCAAAGCCGATGTCGTGGGCAGGATCCCAGGCGCCCAGCCGCGCGACCAGCCAGACCAGCGCGGGATAGGCGGCCAGGAAGGCCAGCCCCTGCCCGGCCAGCGCCCCGATCAGACCGCCCGACAGGGCGCCAAGGTAGATGCCCGTCAGCACCAGCGCAGCCTTGATCGCGGTCGCAACGAAGAACCGCCGCGAATCCCCTGCGGTCAGCGCGGCCTGGTCGTAGGTCAGCCCGATCACCACCGGGATCTGGATGCAGGCGATCAGCACGACGACGGCGCCCGCGTCTCGGTAGCGGTCGTCGTAGAGCAGGTCGACCAGCCAGACCCCGGCGAAGGCCATGGTCGCCAGCAGGGTCATCAGGCCGCCGGTCACCAGCACGCGCATCTTGCGCAGCTTGAGGAAGTTCTCGCGCGAGGCATGGGGCGGGCAGTCCCGGTAGATCGGGATCAGGACCTTGGTGATCGCGACCATCCCCAGCGTCATGGGAAAGCTGCCGAGGAAGAAGCCGATGTTGTAGATCCCGAACGCATCGAGCGGCAGGAACTTGCCCAGAATCAGCTTGTCGCCCTGGGTCAGCAGGAAGCCGCAGATGGTGCTGAGGAAGATCCACTTCCCGAAGCCCACCAGCTCGCGCGCCGACACGCCTTCCCACCGCAGGCGGTTGCCCTTGCCGGGCAGGAACAGCGTCATCAGCAGCACCTGCATCGCTGTCGTGGCAAGCGTCCCCAGCACCAGCGCCCAGACCGAGCGGAGCCAGAAGGCAAGCACGATCATCACCGCCAGCGCGACGACCTGCGCGGCCAGGTCCAGGGCGGTGACACGGCCAAGCCGCAGGTGGCGGTTTGCCGTCTCGCGCCGGGTCGGCATCAGGCCGGCGATCAGGAACTGTACCGATGCCAGCATCAGCATCCCGCCCAGAACGGGCTCGCCGTAGAAGGCCGCGACGGGCTGCGCGGCGGCGCAGCCGATGGCGAAGAGGACGATCCCGCGCAGGATCTGCAGCGTCCAGGCGGTATCGAGGAAATCGGGCTCGTCGCCGCGCGGGCTGCGGGCAATGGCCGGGCCGATCCCGAAGTCCGAGAACATCATGAGCCCGATCATGAACACGGTCACCAGGGCCATCAGACCGAAGGCCTCGGGGAACAGAAGGCGGGTCAGGACGAGGTTCGCGACCAGGCGCATCGCCTGCGAGGCGCCGAAGCCCCCCACGATCAGGGCCGAGCTGCGCAGCGCCCGCGCGGTCAGGCTGCTGCCGGTCA
>JALORM010000363.1 GCA_025458985.1 Paracoccaceae bacterium
TGCGACCGGGGGATCTGCCCCTTCTTGCGCGCCTCCTCGAGCTTCTTCGGCGTCGGGTCGTGCGGCTTTTCGGAGCCTTCGTCCTCGTCGGCGTCGCTCATGGCGCTGCTGCCAGAGGATCGGCAAGGTACTGCCCGAAGGCGCCAAGCCAGACTTCGAGCAGCGAGGGCGCGGCAAGCGCCAGAAGCGCGAGACCCCCGAGGGTCAGCGCCGGGGCGCCGACGAAGGCGACCATCAGCTGCGGCATGGCCCGGTTGATGACGCCGAGGGCGACGTTGTAGACCAGCGAAGCCACCACGAAGGGCGCCGACAGCGAGAAGGCAAGCGCGAAGGCCTCGGCGACGCGCCAGGTGCCCCAGGAGGCGACGACGCCGGCATCCGGGAAGACGCCGGCAGGCAGCGGGCCGTAGGAGGCGATGAGCGCCTCGGCCACGCGGATGTGGAGCCCGGACATCACCGCAAGCGCCAGGCCCGCCATCGTCAGCAGGTGCCCGACCGCCGGTTGCGGGTCGACACCCGCGCTGCCCCCGAAGATCTGCGCGAGCGAGGTCGCCTGCGCGGCCATCGCGCCCGCAGTCTGCAGTGCCAGGATGAAGAGGCGTACGCCGAGCCCGAGGATCAGGCCGGCCGCGACCTCGGCGCCGAAGGCCTGCGGCGTCAGGTCTGCCGCAGCCATCGGCGGCGCTGCGGGCGCGACGACGAAGGTGAAGGCGAGCGCAAGGCCCAGCCTTATCCGCGCGGGCACCGCGCGTTCGCCGAAGGCGGGCAGGACGGCCATGACCGCGCCGACCCGCAGGAACACCGCGAACCAGGCGGCCAGCGTCTCCTGACCCAGCCCCAGAAGTCCGGCGATCGCCTCGGTCACGCCGGCACCAGCCCGACGAGTGCCGGGCGCGCCTCGAGCCCGATCTCCTCGAACGAGAGCACGGGGGCGGGGATGCCCTTGGCCTTCAGGACGGTGCGCAGGAACCGCCGCCGACGGGTCGAGGTGACGACCGCCGGATTGGCGCCCTGGTCGCCGGCGCGGGCGAGCTTCTCGGCGACGGTCCGGGCCAGGCGATTGAACTCCTCCGGCGGCAGTGCCACGTCGGCCTGGCCCCGGTCGCCCTCGACCTCGTACTCGGCAAAGGTCCGCTCCCATTCCGGGGCAAGCTGGATCAGCGGAATGGTTCCGTCGGCGCGCCGCAGCTCGGCCACCAGCTGGAAGCCGAGACGGTGGCGCACATGCTCGCAGATCGTCTCGGGCGGGGCGCCGGTATGCCGCATCTCGGCGACCGCCTCGAGGATCAGCGGCAGGTTGCGGATCGACACGCGCTCGTCCAGCAGAAGGCGCAGGACGGCCAGCAGGGTGTCGACCGGCACCTTCTCGGGGATCAGCTCGTCGATCATCCGGCGGTTGGCTTCGGCCCGGGCCGGGTCGGAAAGCGCGCAGAGCTCGTCCAGGAGGCGGCGGAGCGCCTTCAGCGTGAGAAGCCGCGGCAGGTTGCGCTTGATGACCTCGAGGACGTGGGTGGCGAGCACCTCGGTCGGCGTGACGACCGTCAGGCCCAGAAGCGCGGCCTCTTCGCGCGCGTCGGGGGCGATCCAGCGGGCCGGTGCGCCGTAGACCGGCTCCTTCACCTCCTCGCCGGGAGGGGGGTCGGCCTCGGCGCCGGCGGTGAGCGCCAGCACCGCCTCGGGGCGGACGCGGTTCTGCGCTTGCTCCACCCCCTGGATGCGGACGGTGTAGGTGCCGGGCGGGAGGTTGGCGTTGTCGGTCAGGCGCAGCTCGGGCAGGATCACGCCGTAGGCAGTGGCGACATGGCGGCGCATGTTGGCGATCCGCGCCTCGAGCCCGGTGGCGGGGTCGAGCACCATCGCGACCAGATCGGGCGCGAACTCCACATGGATGTCGTCGAGGTCGAGCACGTCGCCCATGGGCTTGTCCTGCGGCGCGGCGGCGGCCTCGGCCTGCGGACCGGCGCCCGCCGCCTCGCGTTCGGCCTTGGCCCGTGCGGTGGACCAGGCGAACCAGCCGACGGCCGCCGCGCCTGCCAGGAACGGCACGAAGGGCAGACCCGGCACGAAGGCGAAGAGCGCCATCAGGATCGCCACGGTGGCGAGCGCCGCGGGGTAGCGGCCGAGCTGCGCGGCAAGGGCGGTGTCGGTCGCGCCGGTGGCCCCGCCCCGGGCGAGCAGCAGCGCCGAGGCGATCGAGATGATGACGGCGGGGATCTGGCTCACCAGGCCGTCGCCGACCGTGAGGATCGCGTAGGTCTCGAACGCGTCGCCGACGGGCATCCCGTGGATCACCGTGCCCATGATCAGCCCCATGACGAGGTTGAGAAGCGTGATCAGCAGGCCCGCCACCGCGTCGCCCTTCACGAACTTCGACGCCCCGTCGAGCGAGCCGAAGAAGGTTGTCTCGGCCTGTTCCTTCTCGCGCCGGGCCTTGGCCTCCTTGTGGTCGATGGCGCCCGCCGACATGTCGCTGTCGATGGCGAGCTGCTTGCCCGGCATGCCGTCAAGCGCGAAGCGTGCGCCGACCTCGGCCATCCGGCCCGCACCCTTGGTGATGACGACGAAGTTCACGATCAGGAGCACGCAGAAGACGACAAGGCCAAGGAAGACGCTGCCGCCCATGATGAACATCGCCACCCCCTCGATCACGTCGCCCGCGGCGTCGGTGCCGGTGTGACCCTCGCCGATGATGAGCTTGGTCGAGGAGACGTTGAGCGACAGCCGCAGCATCAGGGAGGCCAGCAGCACCGTCGGGAAGGCCGAGAAGTCGAGCGGCCGCTCGATGAAGAGCGTGATGGTGAAGATCAGGATCGCGAGCGCGAAGGAGGCCGCGAGGCCAACATCGAGGATCCAGGCCGGGACGGGCAGGATCATCATCACGATCACCGCCATCAGGGCGAGGGCGAGAAGGACCGTCGGCTGGAACAGGCGTGCGGCCGAAATATCAATCGGCATGACGTTTTCCCGGCTGAGAGCGGGTTGCTGGCGCTGCCGTGCGTGACCATCGGACGCGCGTCAGCGCCGGGCCCGGGCCCCGGCCCTTGCCGCGGGGAT
>JALORM010000364.1 GCA_025458985.1 Paracoccaceae bacterium
TCGCCCCTCAGCGATCCCGCCCAGCTGTCGAAGATCTTGACGACCTCGGCGCCCGCCTCGACCTGGGCCGAGAGGTAGTCGACCGTCGCCTCGGTCAGCAGCGCGATCAGCCTTTCGAACAGCGGCCGGTTTTCGGCCTTCAGCGCGTGGGCCGGCCCCTGGTCGGGGGTGCCGCGCCCGGCCACCATGTAGGTGGCCACCGTCCAGGGCGCCCCGGCGAAGCCGATCAGCGCGGTTTCCTTCGGCAGGCCTTCGGCCAGGATGCGCACCGTCTCATAGACCGGGGCCAGCCGGTCGTGGATGTCGTCCTTGCCTTTCAGCCGCGCGAAGTCGGCTTCGGTCGTGACGGTCGAAAGCCGCGGCCCCTCGCCCGTCTCGAACCAGAGGTCGGCGCCCAGCGCCTGCGGCAACAGCAGGATGTCGGCGAACAGGATCGCCGCGTCGAAACCGTAGCGGCGGATCGGCTGGAAGGTGACCTCGGCCGCCAGCTCGGGCGTGTAGCACAGGTCGAGGAAGCCGCCGGCCTTCGCCCGGGTCGCGCGATACTCGGGCAGGTAGCGCCCGGCCTGGCGCATCAGCCAGACCGGCGGCACGGCCTGGGTTTCGCCGGCCAGCGATCTCAGGAGCTTCTTCTGCGGCATCGGGGTCCTCCGTCCGTGCCGTTTGGACAGGGCGGGGGGCGGGTTGTCAATAAGGGCCCGTGGGGAGGGTTGCCGGTCGCCGCCTGGGTGTGCCTGCCCCGGCCGTCCGAGGCTTACGCCCGGGGCCATGCGCTATGTCGCCGGCCCGCGCCGAACGACCGGACGGTGGGGCGGCATCATAAGAGGCCTCCCTTAGCCGTTGCCGGCGCACGCCTGCGGCTGTTCGCTGCCCTCTGGTCTCCTTAGGCCCGAACGAAGCACCCGCCCGGGTTGACAGGCGCGAAGCGCCCCCGGGCAGCGCACGGCCGCCCCTTCGGCCGTGCGCTTCGGCCCCGGCCCGCGCGGAACAGTCGGACGGCGGGGCTTCACCATAAAACGCAGACCCCCGGCGGTGGAAGCGCACGCCCGCGGCCGTTCACTGCCCTCGGTTTCGCCTACGCCGGAACGAAGCTTCGTCGCCGTCCCACGCCGAACGGCTCTTTGGCGGGGCGTCACCACAAGTTGCGCACCCAGCCGTGACGGGCGCACGTCCGCGGCCGTGCGATGCCCTCCGTTGCGCAGGGGCGCGCTCGGGGCCGTTCGCTTCCCTCGCTCGCCAAGCCGCCGGGGAAGTCCAGTGCGGACCTCTCGCCCGTAGCCTCTGCACGCCCCCCATTGTCACCCGCAACGCCGCCGGGCTATGGCTTGCCCCATGGCACTCGACCTCCCCTCCCCCGCCGCGCCGCTGCGCATCGGCACCCGTGGCTCGCCCCTGGCGCTGGCGCAGGCGCACGAGACCCGCGCCCGCCTGATGGCGGCCTGGGACCTGCCCGAGGACGCCTTCGCGATCACGGTCATCAAGACCACCGGCGACGACCGAAGCCTGATCGACGCGGACCGTCCCCTGAAGGAGATCGGCGGCAAGGGCCTGTTTACCCGCGAGATCGAGGAGGCGATGCTGGCCGGCGGCATCGACATCGCCGTTCATTCGATGAAGGACATGCCGACCCTGCAGCCCGCGGGGCTGGTGCTCGACTGCTACCTCCCGCGGGAGGACGTGCGCGACGCCTTCGTGTCGCCCTCGGTCGCGCGGCTGACCGACCTGCCCGAGGGGGCGGTCGTGGGGTCTTCCTCGCTCAGGCGCCGCGCGCAGCTGGCGCACCGCCGCCCGGACCTGCGGCTGGTCGAGTTCCGCGGCAACGTCCAGACCCGGATGAAGAAGCTGGAGGACGGCGTCGCCGTCGCCACATTCCTCGCCATGGCGGGGCTGAACCGCCTTGGCCTGACCCATGTCGCCCGCGGCGCGATCGAGCCGGACGAGATGCTGCCCGCGGTCGCACAAGGCTGTATCGGGATCGAGCGGCGCCAGGACGACGGCCGCGCCGCCGCGCTGCTCGAGGCGATCCACGACACCTGGGCCGGCCAGCGTCTGGCCTGCGAGCGCGCGTTTCTTGCCGCCCTTGACGGGTCTTGCCAGACGCCCATCGCAGGCCTGGCCGAGCTTGAGGGCGGCACGGTCCGCCTGAGGGGCGAGATCCTGCGCCCGGACGGGTCCGAGGTCATCGCCGATGCCGGTACGGCGCCGGTCGAGGACGGACCGCGCCTTGGCGTCGAGCTTGCCAAGGGACTGCGCGCCCGGGCGCCCGAGGGGTTCTTCAGCTGGGGCTGACCGCGCCCTCGGCCCCGCCGGACTCGAACAGCGCAACGGCCCGGGCGGCGAAGGCGTCGAACTTCTCGGCCTCGTCCCGGTCGGAGGTGCAGATCGCCCGCAAGCGGCCCTCGGGGTCGCGCGATTCGACATTCGGGCCGAAATGCGCCTCCCAGGCGAGCAGGCGGAACAGGTAGTCGCGCTGGACGAAGCCGTAGTCCCGCATCCGCGAGACGGTGCGGCGCGTCAGGCTGACGATGTCGGCGCGGGGCCTCGCCCCCACGGTTTCCGGGTAGGTGCGGATCAGAAGCCCGGCCAGCTGATCGAGATCGCGGTTCATCCGCGCGGTAGCGAGCGCCGCCATGTCCGAGGCCGAGATGACGAAGCTGCCGCGCGGCTCGTGCGGGGCGTCGTCCAGCCCCTCGGGGGCGATCCGCCACAGACCGGTCGCCGGGTCGCCCGCCAGGATCGCCTCGATCGCGCCGCCCTCGCGCGGGCGGAACCAGCGGGCGATCAGTTCGGGGCGATCGGCCAGGTTGGCGAAGTAGGGCGCGGCCGATGTCGGCTCCCAGAAGCGGAAGAAGTAGGCCTTGCCCGCCTCGTCCGTCGCCCGCAGGAAGCGCCGCAGATGGGTGCGCAGCGCCTCGTCCGGCAGCGTCGTGCGGATTAGAACCCCGGCACCCAGCGGCCAGAAGTGCCAGGGCCCCGGCCGCCCCTCGGGGCCGTCGGTGAAGAGGTAGCGGGAAAGCTTGTCGCCAGGCCCCAGC
>JALORM010000365.1 GCA_025458985.1 Paracoccaceae bacterium
GCGCTGAAGGGCGACAAGAAGACCTACCAGATGGACCCCGCCAATTCGGACGAGGCGTTGCGCTGCGTCGCGCGCGATCTGGCGGAAGGCGCGGACATGGTGATGGTCAAGCCCGGGATGCCCTACCTCGACATCTGCCGGCGCGTGAAGGACACGTTCGGCGCGCCGACCTTCGCCTACCAGGTGTCGGGCGAATACGCGATGATCCGCGGCGCGGCCGAGCGCGGCTGGATCGACGGCGAGAAGGCCATGATGGAAAGCCTGATGGCCTTCAAACGGGCGGGCTGCGACGGAGTCCTCACCTACTTCGCGCCCGAGGTCGCGCGGCGGCTGAAGGCAGGCTGAGGCGTCGCGCGTCGCGCGGATGCTCGACGCCCGACTGCGGGCAGGGTAGGAGGGCGCCATGTTCGGCGTGATGCGCACCACCTGGCCGCTGTTCCTGGGCCTGATGTTCCTGATGGTCGGCAACGGCCTGCAGGGCACGCTTTGGGCTTCCTCTTCGCCTCGAACCGGGCGCCGAAGATGATCCGCCGGGTCGGGCACGTCCGCGTCTTCGCCGCGCTGGGCTCGTTCATCTCGGCGGTCCTCATCCTGTTTCCCGCGGTGACCGACCCCTGGGCCTGGGTCGTCCTGCGGGCAATCCTCGGCTTCTCGTTCTGCGGGGTCTACATCACGGTCGAAAGCTGGCTGAACGACAGTGCCACGAACGAGACGCGAGGCCGGGCGATGTCGCTCTACCTCATCGTCCAGATGATCGGGATCATCTCGGCGCAGTTCCTGCTGAACCTCGCCGATCCGGCCGGGTTCCTTCTGTTCATCATCCCCTCGGTGCTGGTCTCGATCGCCTTTGCGCCGATCCTTCTGACGGCGAGCCCCGCGCCGGCATTCTCCGAATCGAAGGGGATGCGGCTGGCCGAGCTTTACCGGACCTCGCCGCTGGGCTGCGTCGCGGTGTTCCTGCTGGGCGGCATCTTTTCGGCCATCTTCGGGATGGCCTCGGTCTTCGGCACCGAGGCGGGCCTGAGCGTGCGCCAGATCTCGATCTTCGTCGCCGTCATCTACACCGGCGGCCTTCTCTGCCAGTACCCGATCGGCTGGGCGTCAGACCGGATGGACCGTCGCAAGCTGATCCTGGGGCTTGCCGTGTTCGGGGCGCTGGCGATGGCGCTCGGGGCGCTGTTCTTCGGGTCGTTCCCCGTGATCCTCGCGGCGGGCTTCGTGATCGGGGGGGTGGCCAACCCGCTCTACTCGCTCGCCATCGCCTACGTGAACGACTACCTGCGCCCCGAGGACATGGCATCGGCCTCGGCGGGACTTCTGTTCCTGAACGGCGTCGGCGCGATCGGCGGCCCCCTGGTCGTGGGCTGGCTGATGGAACGCTTCGGCCCCGCCGGGTTCTTCCTGTTCCTGTCCGTCCTGCTGGCGCTGATGGGCGCCTATGCGGTCTGGCGGATGGGGCGGCGCGCGCGCGTGGTGACCGAGGCCGCCTCTTACGTGCCTATCGCGCCGACCTCGACCACGGTCGCGGCCGGCGCCGCGGTCGAGGCGGGCCAGGACAGCGCCGAGCCGCCGCGCGCCGCCTGACCGGTGGCGCTTGCCATGGCGCGCCGGCGCTGCCACGCTTCCAACCGGGAGGAGACGCAGGATGACCACAGCGGACGAGGTGCTGCACTTCTGGCTCGAGGAGATCGGCGAGGAAGGCTGGTACAAGGGCGGCGCGGAGCTTGACGCGCTGTGCGAGGCGCGCTTCGGCGAGGCCGTCGACAGCGCGCGCAACGGCGGCTACCGGCAATGGCTGTCACGGCCCGAGACGGCGCTTGCCTACCTGATCCTGACCGACCAGTTGCCGCGCAACATCTACCGCGGCACGGCGCTGGCCTTCCATTCCGACCCGCTTGCGCGATCGGGCGCCACCATCGCGCTGGCGCGCGGGCACGACCTGAAGGTCGAGGGCGTGGCGCGCCAGTTCTTCTATCTGCCCTATGAACACGCCGAGAACCGGCAGGCGCAGTCGCTGTCGGTCTGTCTGTTCCTCACGCGGCTGCCGGGTGACCCCAGCGGCAACCTCGTCCATGCCCGCGCCCACCGCGAGATCATCCGGCGCTTCGGCCGCTTCCCGTTCCGCAACGCCGCGCTGAACCGGGCGTCCAGTCCGGCCGAGGAGAGGTTCCTTGCCGAAGAAGGCTATGCGGGGGTCGTGCAGCGGCTGACCGCCTGAGCCATGCGGTGCATGCATGGCGCCCCGGCGCCGCATTTCTTGCTGGCGCCAGGGGAATAGTTTAAGGCTAAACCAGTTTCCGGACGGGGGAGGACCAGATGGCCGCGCAAAGCTTCGACATGATCGTGATCGGCGCAGGGCCGGGCGGCTACGTCGCCGCGATCCGCGGGGCGCAGCTTGGCCTGAAGGTCGTCTGCGTGGAACGCGAGCATCTGGGCGGCATCTGTCTGAACTGGGGCTGCATCCCGACGAAGGCGATGCTGCGCTCGGCCGAGGTCTACCACCTGATGCACCGCGCCAAGGACTTCGGGCTGAAGGCGGACGGTGTGGGCTACGACCTCGACGCGGTGGTCAAGCGCTCGCGCGGGGTGGCCAAGCAGCTGTCGGGCGGGATCGGGCACCTGTTCAAGAAGAACAAGGTCACCACGATCATGGGCGAGGCGCGGCTTGCCGGGAAGGGCAAGGTCACCGTCAAGACCGACAAGGGCACCGAAGAACTGACCGCCCCGGCCATCGTGCTGGCCACCGGCGCCCGCGCGCGCGCGTTGCCGGGGCTGGAAGCCGACGGCGACCTGGTCTGGACCTACAAGCACGCCCTTGTCCCGCCGCGGATGCCGAAGAAGCTGCTGGTCATCGGCTCGGGCGCCATCGGGATCGAGTTCGCGAGCTTCTACAACACGCTCGGCGCCGAGACGACGGTGGTCGAGGTGATGGACCGCATCCTGCCGGTCGAGGATGCCGAGATCAGCGCCTTCGCGAAGAAGCAGTTCGTCAAGCAGGGCATGACGATCCTCGAAAAGGCGACCGTGAAGAAGCTCGACCGGGCCAAGGGCAAGGTGACCGCGCATATCGAGACCGCCGGAAAGGTCGAGATGCGCGAGTTCGACACGGTGATCTCGGCCGTCGGCATCGTCGGCAACACCGAAGGTCTGGGGCTGGAAGAGGCGGGGGTGAAGGTCGACCGGACCCATGTCGTGACCGACGAATACTGCCGCACCGGCGTCGAGGGCCTCTATGCCATCGGTGATCTCGCCGGCGCGCCCTGGCTTGCCCACAAGGCCAGCCACGAGGGCGTGATGGTGGCCGAACTGATCGCCGGCGGTCATCCGCACCCGATCAAGCC
>JALORM010000023.1 GCA_025458985.1 Paracoccaceae bacterium
CGGCGCCGAGGATCCGCAGGTCTCGGTCGCCTCGATCGTCAAGATCGAACTGCCGGACGAAGAAGAGCCCTTCATCCCCTTCGCCGCGACAATGGGCGTGGCCCTCCTGCATGGTGCGGCGATCACGATCCACAAGGCGCAGGGCTCGCAGTGGCCCGTCGTGCAGGTCTTTGCGCCCGATCTTTGGGTCGCCGCGCGCACTGGGCGTGCCGAGGCGGGCATCCCGCTCTGGAAAAGGCTTGCCTATGTCGCGATCACCCGCGCCGAGTCCCGTCTGCTCTGGGTCACGCGCAACCGGCTGGCGCGCCCCACGGCGCCGCTGTCGGTCGCGGATCTGAAGGCGGCCGCGCCGCTTTCGCTGGAACACCAGGAGGAGGAAGACCCATGAGGCACATCGTCGTCACCGGGGCGAGTTCGGGCATCGGCCGGGGCGTGGCCGAGAAGTTTCTTGCCGAGGGCTGGGGCGTCACGCTGATCGCCCGGCGCGAGGACAGGCTGAAGGACGCGGCGGAAGGTGCTGAAGGACGCGGCGGAAGGTCATGCGCACGCGTTCGCGCACGCCGCCGACGTCACCGACGAGGCGCAAGTTGACCGCGCGTTCGACGCGGCCGCCGCGCGCTTCGGCCGGATCGACGTTCTGTTCAACAACGCGGGTATCTTCGGACACATGGGGCCGATCGACGAGGTTCCCGTCGCGGCCTGGCGCGAGGTGGTGGACCTCAACCTCACGGGGATGTTCCTCTGCGCCCGCGCCGCCTTCCGCCACATGCGCCGGCAGGATCCCAGGGGAGGGCGCATCATCAACAACGGCTCGATCTCGGCCACGACGCCGCGGCCGGGTTCCATCGGCTACACCGCGACCAAGCATGCGGTGACCGGAATGACCAAGACGCTAGCGCTCGACGGGCGGCCGTTCGACATCGCGGCCGGACAGATCGACATCGGCAACGCACGGACCGAGCTTCTGGAAGCCGTTGCCGCCCGCAATCCGGGCGATCCTCCCCCGATGATGGAGGTGTCGGACGTCGCCGACGCGGTCTTCTACATGGCGTCGCTGCCGCTGTCTGCCAATGTGCTGACGCTGACCGTCATGGCGACGAAGATGCCCTTCGTGGGCCGCGGCTGAGCCCTCAGCGCGCGGCGCGGCCGGGCGTCCCGAGGTTGAGGGCCGGGCCGGGAACCGGGGCCTCGGCCTCGGTCCCGAGGGCGAGGGTGTGCGCCCTGATCCACTCGAGGAAGCCGCGGGGGTTGTCGGCCCAGCGGCGCAGGACCTCCGGCGGGATCGGGTGCCCGATATGCGGGCGCTGCGGCTTGTTCAGCGCCTTCTTGATCTCGTAGAGCAGAAGGCTCTGCCTGAGGGTCGCCGACATCCGGTTGGCGATCTGGTAGGCACGGGTGTTCTGGCCGGTAAAGCGGATCGGCAGGACCGCCGCGCCCGAGCGCATGATCATCTTGTGGCTGAAGGGGTTCCAGTCGGGCTCGATCGCGGGGCCGAAGAACCCGGGCGAAGAGGCGACCTTGCCGGCGGGGAAAAGGATGATGACGCCGCCCGCCTTGAGCTGCGCCATGGCGTCGTTGCGCATCTGAAGCCCCAGTTCGCGCGCGTTCTCCTCGTGGGGGAAGGGCACGGGGATCATGAACTGCGCAACCTCCGGAATGCCCGTCAGAAGCGACCGCGTCAGGATCTTGAAGTCGGACCGGACGCGGTTGATCATCTCGGCCATCACCATCCCGTCGACGAGCCCATGCGGGTGGTTCGCGACGACGACGAGCGGGCCGTCCTTCGGAATCCGGGCGATCTCGTCGGGGGGGGTGCCGATGTCGATTCCCATGTGGCGGATCGCGGCGGGCCAGAACGGCGGACCGAAGGGCGCCCCCTGGCGTTCGAACGACCGGATCAGGCGCATCAGCGTCACCTTGGCCGTCATCCATTCGATTGCCCGGATCGTGCCGGCCTTCCAGGGGTTCGTGAACGTACCGGCATAGGACAGCCGCCGCATGTCGTAGTTGCGGTTGCGTGCCATCCTCTGGTCGGCATCAAGTTCAAGCGGATCCTGCGGCACGGGCCGTCTGTCCTCCACTTCCCCTCCGGCGCGCCGGCGCCTCGGGGTCAGAATCCCTCGCCGAACCTGTCGGCGACCAACGCCTCGAGCGCATCGGCCAGAGCCTCGGCCTGGGCGCCCCGCGTTTCTACCTGAATAGTTGTTCCCTTCGACGCTGCCAACATCAAAAGGCCCATGATGCTGTCGCCCGACACGGTCTCGCCCTCGCGGGTCACCCAGGCTTCGGCATCGAATCGCTCCACCGTCTCGACGAAGCGGGCGGAGGCTCGCGCATGCAGGCCCTTCTCGTTGACGATGGCAAGCGTCCGGATCACGCTGACGGACATCTCATTCTCCCACGTGGCGGGCGCTGGCGTCGAAACTGTCGATGTACTTGCGGCCCGCAGCGAGGGCCGCGGCGGCGGCCTCGGCCACCGGCAGACGGCGCGACTTGGCCAGCTTGATGAGCATCGGCAGGTTCGCACCGTAAAGGATGCGGCGGTTGCTGGGCGAGCAGGCAAGCAGCGACAGGTTCGAGGGCGAGCCGCCGAACATGTCGGTCACGACCACCACGCCGTCTCCGGCATCGACCGCATCGGCGGCATCGCAGATCTCGCGTTCCTTCGCGCGCCGGTCGTGGTCGGGCTCGATCGAGATCGCGCGGATGCCTTCCTGCCGCCCGACGACGTGCTCGACCGCCGCGAGGTACTCGCGCGCCAGCCCGCCATGGGCGACGATGACGATACCGATCACCGGCCGTCGCTTCCCCAGTTGCGCGCGTGCGCCAGGGCGCCGCGTCGTTCAAGTTCACGGTGCCTCTTAGACACCTGCCATCCTGCCGCCGCAAGCCTGTCGGCCAGCCGTTCCGCGACCGCGACCGAGCGGTGCTGCCCGCCGGTGCAACCGAAGCCGATCGACAGATGCGACTTGCCCTCTGCCACATAGGCCGGAAGCAGGAACTCGGCCAGTGCGGCGATCTGTGCGAAGAAGGGATCGAACCTCGGGTCGGCCGCAACATGGGCCGCGACCTCCGCGTCGCGCCCGTCGAGCGGCCTGAGCGCGGGGTCCCAGTACGGGTTCGCAAGGAAGCGGCAGTCTAGGATCATGTCGATGCCCCGCGGCACGCCGCGCTTGTAGGAGAAGCTTTCAACCGACACCGCCAGCTGCTTGCCGCCGCGGTCGTCGAACCAGCGGGCGATTTCGGCCTTGAGGTCGTGCACGGTCAGGTCGGATGTGTCGATCAGCACGTCAGCCCGGGCCCGGATCGGCACCAGCAGATCGATCTCGCGGTCGACGCCCTCGGCCGGGCTTTCGGCCGGGGCAAGGGGGTGGCGGCGGCGGGTCTCGGAGAACCGCTTGACCAGAACGTCCGGACGGCAGTCGAGGTAGAGGAGTTGCGGGGCCACCGTAGGATCGGCTTCCAGCCGGTCCACCAGCTCGATCACGCCGGCGACCGAGAAGTCGCGGTTGCGGACATCGAGCCCGAGCGCCATGGGGCGGGCAAGCGGCGGGCCTTCCAGAAGCCGCGGCAACAGCGACAGGGGCAGGTTGTCGATGGCTTCGTGGCCAAGGTCCTCGAGCGCGCGGATCGCGGTCGTGCGCCCGGCGCCTGACGGGCCGGTGACCAGGATCACCCGGCGCGTGCCCGGCGCGTAACGCGCGGCCTGAGCTGTGCTGTTCTCCGTCTCGGTCATGGCACGATCCCTCCCCGGAGATACTGCACCAGGGCCGCCGGAAAATGGGGGCTGTCGATCCTGTGAACAAGCGGGATGGGGATGCCGAGCAGGTCGAACTGCCGCGGGGGCGGCAGGCGCTCGGTCTCGGCGTGCGCCAGGTCGGCAACCAGCGCGACAGGGCAGGGCGGTGCGGGCTCGGCGGCCAGGATGCCGATGCCGCGGGCCTCGATGCGACCCAGGATGGCCGTCGGGGCCGAGGCCACGGGGTGGCCGTCGCCAAGCGTGACGGTCGTCCGGTCGTCCGACACCAGCCGCGCGCCCAGGGCCATGAGCTGGAGCGCGAGCGCGGACTTTCCCGACCCCGACGGGCCGAGGATCAGGAGCGCCCGCCCCTCCAGCGCCACCGCCGTGGCGTGCAGGACCTGCGGGCCGGGCACCATGCGATCAGACCGGCAGGCCGACGACGAAGCGTGCACCCAGGGGTTCCGACATCAGGTCTGCGTTCGTCGGGCGGATGTTCTCGGCCCAGATAACCCCGCCATGCGCCTCGACGATCTGCTTCGAGATGGCCAGCCCGAGGCCCGAGTGGTTGCCGAATTGCCCCGCAGGCCGTTCCGAGTAGAACCGGTTGAAGATTTTCTGGATCGCCTGTTCGGGAATGCCGGGGCCCGTGTCCTCGACCACCACCAGCACGCGGTTCTCGCGCCGGCGTGCCCAGACCCGGACCGCGTCGCCCGCCTCGCAGAACGACACCGCGTTCGAGATCAGGTTGACGAAGACCTGCGCCAGTCGTGCTTCCAGCCCGTGCACGACGATCGGTTTCGAGGGCAGGTCGGTGATGAACTCCACCCCACGCTCCGCCGATTCCTGGCTGAAGTGCTGCGAGATGTTCGACAGCATCTTGAGAAGGTCGAACGGCGCCTCGGTCTCGCGCACCAGTTCGCTGTCCAGCCGCGAGGCGTTCGAGATGTCAGAAATCAGCCGGTCGAGCCGGCGCACGTCGTGGTCGATCACGTCGAGAAGCTTCTCGCGCTGGTCGTCGCGCCTGGCGACGCGCAAGGTGCCGACGGCCGAGCGGAGCGAGGCGAGCGGGTTCTTGATCTCGTGCGCCACATCCGCCGCGAACTGCTCGTTGGCCTCGATGCGGTCGTAAAGCGCCGCCACCATCCCGCGAAGCGCCCCCGAAAGGCGCCCGATCTCGTCGGGCCGGGCGGTCAGGTCGGGGATACGGACGCGGTTGGGGCTCATCTTCCGGGCATGCCGGTCGCGGCCGAGCTCGGCCGCCGCCGAAAGGTCGGCCAGCGGGTTTGCGATCGTCGAGGCCAGCACCAGCGACAGGCCTATCGACACCAGCATCGCGGTGAAGAACATCTGCAGGACCTGCTCGCGCTCGTTGCGCACGAGCGCGTTCAGCTCGCCCGAGCCGCTGGTCAGCCCGACGGCGCCGACGATCTTGCCCTGGCGCATCACGGGCGCGATGGCCGAGAAGAACAGCTCTCCCTGCCGGTCGAAGTCGGTGACGACCGTCGCCTCGCCGGCCAGGGCCTGCGGGACCAGTGCGATGGTCTGGCGCATCGCCTCCTGCCGGCTGAGGTTCTCGTCCGGCGAGGCTCCCACAAGCTGGGTCATCCCCGACCACAGCCGGCCCAGCGTGCCGGTGATCAGGTTCTGACCCTCGATCGCCTCGAGCGGAACGACACGGGGGGCCGTGCCTTCGGCCGCCGCGATCATCTCGCCCGTGTCCGAGAAGAGATAGAGCGTGATCTCGGAGTCGCTGTGAAGCCGCACCAGCAACTGCTGCGGGTCGAAGCCCGGCGCGGGATAGAGCGTCTCGGCCCGGCGCGGCATGGCGGCGTCGAAGAAGCCCGCCACCAGCAGTGCCTTGTTCATCAGGGTCAGTTCGCGCTGCCGCACAAGGCTGTCGCGGAACGGGTTGAGGTAGAGAACCCCCGCCACAAGGACGATCAGCGCCAGAAGATTGAAGGTGATGATCTTGCGCGCAAGCGGCGAACTGTTGATCGAGATCAGCCGGCGCTTCTCGCGGCCCTCGGCCAGTTCGGCATCGTCCTCCGTACCGGGCGCGACCCAGTCTTCGCCTAGAACCACATCGCCGCCGTCTGTCTTGGTGTCGCGCATGGCTCTGGCCGTGGAAGCGGCCTATTCCTCGTTGTAGCGGTAGCCGATCCCGTAGAGGGTCTCGATGGCCGAGAACTCCGGGTCGACGCTGCGCATCTTCTTGCGCAGCCGCTTGATGTGGCTGTCGATGGTGCGGTCGTCGACGTAGACCTGGTCGTCCTGAAGCAGCAGGAATTCGGTCACCGTCAGCGAGACGTCCTTGCCCTTCCAGCTGACCGAATGGCGCAGCGGATCCATCGTCAGCTGGCCCCGTACCATGACCTTGGTTTCTTCGGTCACCGGCACGTCGGCGCCGGAAAGCACCTCCTGACGCCGCAGGAGCGCGCGGATGCGCTCCACCAGAAGCCGCTGCGAGAACGGCTTCTTGACATAGTCGTCCGCCCCCATGCGCAGACCGAGAACCTCGTCGATCTCGTCGTCCTTCGAGGTGAGGAAGATCACGGGCATGGCGGACTTCTGGCGAATGCGCTGAAGCAGATCCATGCCGTCCATTCTTGGCATCTTTATGTCCAGCACCGCCATGTCTGGCAGGCGCTTGGAAAACGCCTCGTAGGCCGCCTGGCCGTCGTTGTAGGTCTCGACCTCGAACCCCTCCGCCTCGAGCGTCATCGACACCGAGGTGAGGATGTTGCGGTCGTCGTCAACCAGGGCAATCCTGGACATTGCTCAAATCCTCGCTCTGCTCTTGCGGTTTTGGCGGCAGTCTCCCGTTTGCAGGGCTTTTTTTCAACAGCGAACTGCGAATCGACGCGTCGCGGCCGACTCAGGGCCTGCCGATTTCAGCGGCGGATGGCCGAAATGCCGCACTCTTGCTGGCGGTGATTGCGCTAACCCATTGATTGGTTGCGCTAACTGCGCGAATGCGTCCTGTTCCAACATTCGGAACACATGCTATAGGCGGACGAAGCACTGCCGGTGGCGTCCGGAATTAGCCGCACCGCAACCGGCAGATCGAAACGGCCATGCGCCACCCACAGCAGGAGCCTCGGCATGGAAACCGGACGGGTCAACCCTCGGAACACGCTTGAACACCAGGGAATCTCGGGGGCTGCCCACGTCCACTACAACCTTGTCGAGAACGCGCTGATTAACGAGGCGCTGCGCCGGGGCGAGGGGAAGCTGGGTCGCGGCGGCACCTTCCTTGCCACCACCGGCAAGCACACCGGCCGTTCGCCGAAGGACAAGTTCGTGGTCCGCACGCCCGCGGTCGAGGGATCGATCTGGTGGGAGAACAACAAGCCGATGGACCCCGCAAGGTTCGACGTGCTGCACGCCGACATGCTGGCGCATGTGCAGGGCCGCGACCTTTTCGTGCAGGACCTCTTCGCTGGCGCCGATCCGGCCCAGCGGCTCGACGTGCGCGTGGTGACGGAACTGGCCTGGCACGGTCTTTTCATCCGGCACCTGCTGCGCCGGCCCGCGCGCGAGGAACTCGACACCTTCGCGCCGGACTTCACCATCCTCAACTGCCCGTCCTTCCAGGCTGAGCCCGAGCGCCACGGCTGCCGGTCCGAGACGGTGATCGCGCTGAACTTCGACAAGAAGCTGATCCTGATCGCCGGCACCGCCTACGCGGGCGAGAACAAGAAGTCGGTCTTCACGCTTCTGAACTACCTTCTGCCGGAACGCGGCATCATGCCGATGCATTGCTCGGCCAACCATGCGCCGGGTAACCCGGTCGATACGGCGGTCTTCTTCGGTCTTTCGGGCACTGGCAAGACCACACTGTCGGCCGACCCGGCCCGCACCCTGATCGGCGACGACGAACACGGCTGGTCGGACCGCGGCACCTTCAACTTCGAGGGCGGCTGCTATGCCAAGACGATCTCGCTGTCGCCCGAGGCCGAGCCCGAGATTTTCGCAACGACGCAGATGTTCGGGACCGTGGTCGAGAACATGGTCCACGACCCCGAGACGTTCGAGCTGGATTTCGAGGACAGCTCGCTGACAGCCAACATGCGCTGCGCCTATCCGCTGGACTACATCCCGAACGCGTCGGACAGCGGGCTTGGGGGACACCCCAAGAACATCATCATGCTGACCTGCGATGCCTTCGGAGTGCTGCCGCCGATCGCTCGGCTGAGCCCGGCGCAGGCGATGTATCACTTCCTGTCGGGCTTCACCGCCAAGGTGGCGGGGACCGAGCGTGGCGTGACCGAACCCGAGCCCACCTTCTCGACCTGCTTCGGCGCGCCCTTCATGCCGCGCCGCCCGGAAGTCTACGGCAACCTCCTGCGCCAGAAGATCGCCAAGCACGGGGCGACGTGCTGGCTGGTGAACACGGGCTGGACCGGCGGCGCATACGGCGCCGGGCGCCGGATGCCGATCCGCGCCACGCGGGCGCTGCTGACCGCAGCGCTCGACGGGTCGCTGCACGGGGCGCAGTTCCGCAAGGACCCGAACTTCGGTTTCGACGTGCCGGTTTCGGTGTCGGGGGTCGAGGACCGGCTTCTGGACCCCCGCCGCACCTGGGCCGATGCGGGAGCCTACGACCGCCAGGCCGCGAAGCTGGTGCAGATGTTCGCCGACAACTTCGCGCAGTATGTCCCCTACATCGACGAGGACGTGAAGGCGGCGGCGATCGGGTGAAGCGGGGCCTACAGCCCCGCTGCGGTCCGGATCAGGTTGAGGCCGGTCAGCACCAGAAGCGCTTGCGTCCAGCGGCGGAACCGTTCCTGCGGGAGGCGGTCCTGCACCGCATAGCCGAACGCCATGCCGGCCACGGCCGGCAGGACGAGCGCGGCCGAGAATGGCACAGTGGCCGCGTTCATCACCCCGGTCTCGAGGTGCGCGGCAAGAAGAACGACCGCACCGATCAGGAAGATGACGCCCTGCACCCGGACCTGCTCGACCTTGTCCGCGCCGATGGACAGAAGGTAGACGATGACGGGCGGTCCCCAGACCCCCGCGATTCCGCCATAAAGCCCGCCGACCACGCCCGAGATCACCTCGGCGCGTTCTCTGTGCTCGACCTTCAGCGCCAGCGGCCGCCCGGCAAGCTGGAGCCCGGCATAAAGCGTGATGGGCACTCCCAAGAGCAGCAGGAACAGCTGCTGCGGGATGACCCCAACGAACTGCGCGCTGACGACGATGCAGATCACCGTTGCCACGATCATCCGCCGGTACGTGACGACAGACGCCCAGGCCGCCCGCCAGCCCTGGCGCAGCGACTGGCTGATGTTGGTGACAAGCGTCGGCAGGATCAGCCCGGCCAGCGCCGTTTCGGGCGCCATGAACGAACCGAAGGCCGAGATCATGATCAGCGGCATGGCGAAGCCGACCGTGCCCTTGACGAACCCCGCGAAGAGGGTGATCGCCAGAGCCGCCCAGAAGGCCTGCGGCGCAAGGCCGCCCATCAGCCAGTCCATCTCCCGCCCCTTGTCCGCTCCCGTCTCTATAGTCCGCGGCCGGCTGCCGCACGCGGAAAACCCATGCGACATTTTCCGTCGCGGGTGAATGGCGAATTGAATTATTGTTGCGCTGCGACTGCAAACTTCCTATGCCGGGCTGCAGCATGAATGCAAGGAATCGACCGATGCCGCATGATGGACAGGCCATGCCCACCCGTGACGCGCTTCTGCCCGGACTCAGGGACCTGACCGGTGCCGCCCTGGCCGACGCCGAGGCGCTCTTGTCCCGGGCCGTCGCGGCGCTCCGCGCCCGCGTGACCGAAGGCGGCAAGGTCTCGGCCGAGGCGCTGGAACGCCACCAGCACGGCGCCCACGCGGCGTCGTGGCTGGCAACCTATGTCGAGGCGCTGCGCCAGATGCAGGCCTGGGCGGGCCGGCTGGAGGGCGAAGGGCGCTTCGGCGAGACCGAGCGCCTGATCCACCAGATCGCCTTCGGCGAATACCTCGCCCAGATCGCGGGCGGCATCCCGATGAGCCAGGGCGAGATGGCCCGCCCCGGCGACCTGGGGCTGACCTTCGACCCCGGCGAGGCCGGCGCGCGCCTGATCGCCGAGGCGAACACCCCCGAGGCGCGCGCGCGCCTTGTCGCGCTGATGCGCGAGAACGCGGGGCACGCGACCTATGGCGCCTCGGGCCTCGACGACGACCTCGAGATGATCCGCGACCAGTTCCGCCGCTTTGCCGACGAGAAGGTCGCCCCGCACGCGCACGGCTGGCACCTGAAGGACGAGCTGATCCCGATGGAGATCATCGCCGAGCTGGCCGAGCTTGGCGTCTTCGGCCTGACCATCCCCGAGGAATTCGGCGGCCTCGGCCTGTCGAAGGCCTCGATGGTGGTCGTCTCGGAAGAGCTGTCACGCGGCTACATCGGTGTCGGCTCCCTCGGCACGCGGTCCGAGATCGCCGCCGAGCTGATCCTCTGCGGCGGGACCGAGGCGCAGAAAGCCGAGTGGCTGCCCAAGCTTGCCTCGGGCGAGATCCTGCCCACTGCGGTCTTCACCGAACCGAACACGGGGTCGGACCTGGGCGCGCTGCGCACCCGCGCGAAGCGGGTGGGCGAGGACTGGGAGATCACCGGCAACAAGACCTGGATCACCCACGCCGCGCGGACCCATGTGATGACCGTGCTGGCCCGCACGGTCGAAGGCACGACCGACTACCGCGGCCTGAGCATGTTCCTGGCCGAGAAGACGCCCGGCACCGATGCCGAACCCTTCGTCGACCCGGGCCTCTCGGGCGGCGAGATCGAGGTGCTCGGCTACCGCGGCATGAAGGAATACACCGTCAACTTCGACGGATTCCGTGTCGATGCGGCGAACCTCCTGGGCGGGGTCGAGGGGCAGGGCTTCAAGCAGCTGATGCAGACCTTCGAAAGCGCCCGCATCCAGACCGCCGCGCGGGCCATCGGGGTTGCGCAGAACGCGCTGGACGTGGGCCTGCGCTATGCCGAGGACCGCAAGCAGTTCGGCAAGCCGCTGGTCGCGTTCCCGCGGGTGGCCGACAAGCTGGCCATGATGGCGGTCGAGATCATGGCGGCACGGCAGCTTACCTACCATTCTGCCTGGCAGAAGGACCACGGCCACCGCTGCGACCTTGAGGCAGGAATGGCCAAGCTGCTGGGCGCCCGCGTCGCCTGGGCCGCGGCCGACAACGCGCTGCAGATCCACGGCGGCAACGGATTCGCGCTGGAATACCAGATCAGCCGCATCCTCTGCGACGCGCGGATCCTCAACATCTTCGAAGGCGCGGCCGAGATCCAGGCGCAGGTGATCGCGCGACGTCTGCTGGACTGACGGACCTACTCGGCCGCCACCCTCGGCGCGCGCCCGTGCGAGGGGCGCGCGGCCCCCAGCCGCGGGTGCAGGCGCGTCGCGACCGCCCCCGTCGCCAGCATCGCCGCGCCGCAGGCGGCGAAGATGCCCGCCACCGGCAGCACCAGCAGCACCAGCCAGGCGACGCCCGGCGTGAGGATGCCCGAGACGTCACGGAAGCTGGAATAGACGGCGGCCATCTCAGTCCTTTCCGAAGGCTTGACGGCCATCAGGAACGGCAGGCCTCCGGCAACGTCCAGCATCACCAGACAGACCGACGCCGCCACCAGCAATGCGACCGTGGCCCAAGGCCAGGCCGACGCCGGATAGGCAAGGGCGAAGGCCAGTCCGCCAACGAGGAAGGCGCCCACGACCGCCGTCCGCACTCTGAACCGGTAGACAAGCCGCAGCATGAGGGGCGCCGAGAACAGCAGCATGTTCGATGCCGACAGCATGGTGCCCCCGACCTTGTCGCCGAGTCCGGCCTCGATGCAGAAGATCGGCAGGTAGACGACGTAGACCCACCAGCCGCAGGACCGGACCACCGCGAAAAGCCATCCGGCGGCCAGCCTCGGTTGGCGCATGAAGTGGCCAAGATAGGCGATGGGGTTCGGGGCCGGACCCCGGGCGCGCTGGATCTCCTTGCCGTTGCCCAGCCGCAGCCGCCAGAAGGCGACAAGCAGCGCCACCGCGAAGCCGCCGGCAAGCAGAAAGGGCAGGGGTTGCCAGACCCCGAGAAGCCAGACGCCGGCAACCGGACCGGTCGTCCACGCGGTCGCGGCGTAGAACATCTGGGTCGACTGGCTTCGCCCCAGGTCGTTCCGCGCGACGTAGTCGAGGATGTAGGCGTTGAAGCAGACGAAGATCGTCGCGGTGCCGATGGCGTTGGACAGAAGCGCCAGCGCGGTCAGCGTCGGACCGCCCGCCACGGCCAGCGATGCGCCCAGCAGGTAGAGGCCGACGCCACCGGAATACATCCACCGTCGCGGCACGAAGCGGGTCAACCAGGGCACCATGAAGCCCGCCAGCATCGAGACGGCGCCGACCGCGAAGTAGAGCTGGGAGGCCAGCGCAGCGTCCCCCAGCGCGCGGTAGACGACCAGCGGCATGACCGAGATCAGCATGCCGCGCACGCCGGCTTCGAGCCCGGCGAGAAGGGCGAAGCCTCGGAGATTCGGGGTGGGCGTGCGGTCGATCGAAAGCGGCATTCTGTGCCGAAGGCGGTAGGGGCGCGGCGGCGCGGTGTCTTCCGACCGATGCGCCGGCCATGCGGGTCCGTCGCAGACGGAAGCGACATCGGCCGTCGCTTTGGCAACCGTACGCTAGATATCGCCCCCGGTCGCGTCCTGATGGGCCATCAGCGCGACAAACCTTGCCCGGGCCGCCGGAAGCGGCCGGTCGCCCAGCGCCTCGGCCAGGCTGCGTTCCAGGAAGTGTCCCGTGGTGCGCAGCCCGGCCGCCAGGTCGCCCGGCCGGTCGGGGCCAGCGCCCCCCAGAACCGGCGGGAGCGGCAACAGACGGTCGGCCCAGTCCCCCGCCCCGGTGCGGCTGACCGCGGCCCCGGTGCGCGGCGAGACATAGACCAGATCCTGTGTCGTGCCGGTGGCCGCGCAGCGCGCGAGGTCGAGCCCGAAGCCCATGTCTTCGAGGAGTGCAAGTTCCCAGCGCAGGTAGTCGGCTGTCCAGCCCGGAGAAGCCCCCAGCGCGTCGAGCAGCGCAACCGTGCGTGCGTAGAGGGCGGGGTGCGCCTCACGCTCGGGCAGCGCGAAGGACAGAAGCGCGGTGACAGACCCCAGCGCGGCAAGCGCCAGCCTGTCGGACATGACGGCGGCGATCCGCGAGCGGACGGGTTCGACGGTGAAGGCGCCGATATGCTCGTCGAGCCGCGCGCGCCATGTCACGTCGAGCTGGGCGCCGGGCTGCAGGATCGGGGCGATCTTGCGGCTGACCCCGCCGCGCACCACGCCCAGGTGCCGCCCGTGCAGGGCGGTGAAGACCTCGACGATGGCCGAGGTCTCGCCGTGTTGCCGGACGCTGAGAAGCGCCCCCTCGTCGCGCCAGTCCATGCCGGGCAGTCTCGCGCCGGCGGCGCCCGGCCGCAAGCGTCAGGGAAGCGCGATGTCCACCCAGACCAGCCGGTGGCGCGAGGCGGTGGCAACCGTCTCGGCAAAGGGATCGGCGGGCTCGGGCCAGAGGACGCCCGCAGAGGCCACCGCCAGATCGCGCGAGGGCAGGACGAAATCGACACGCAGGTTGCCAGGGCCGGGGGTGTCGCGCCAGTCGGCGGTGTCGAGCGCCGGCGCCCCGGCATGGCGGGCGTTCGCGCCGCCCTGGATCCGTGCGGCCTCGACGCCGCCGGGGCTCTCGGGCGCCGGGTCGGTCAGCGCCGGGTGGGCCAGCAGCGCCTCGATCGCTTCGGGCCGCCCCTCGCCGTCGATCGGGTCGAGGTTGGCGTCGCCTAGGAGGACAAAGGGCGGCTGGGGCGGCGGCGCAGGCAGCCGCCCGTCGATCAGCGCCAGCCAGAACGCGGCCTCGTCATGGTTGCGCCGGCCGTTGCGGTCTTCGGGCCCATCGAAGACGGGTGGCGTCGCATGCCAGGCCAGAAGCCGAAGCGAGGTGCCGGAGGGCAGAAGCACGGGCACCTCCCAGTGCCCAGTGGTGGAAAGGAGCTGCACCGCCTGTGCCTCGGGCGACGGAAAGGGCGTGCCGCCGGCTGTGACGGGCAGCAGCGCTCCGGGCAGGTCACGCCAGGGCGTCGCCGAGAAGTCGCGCACGCCCTCCGCGCCGAGCGGAAGCCGCGACAGGATCGCCATCCCGCCCTGCCCGGCGAAGTAGCCGAAGCCCTGGGCGTCGCCCGGGCCCCCGGTCCGCCCGTCTCCGTCGAGGTCAAGCCCGCTTGCCCGTCCGGTGTTGGGCCGAAGCGCGAAGCGGTGCGGATAGGGGTGCCCGGCCTTCTCGAGCAGCGCAGCGAGGGCCGAAAGCGCCGCAAGCCCGTGGTCGTAATCGATCCCGGTCAGCACAAGGATGTCGGGGGCTGCAGCCGCGATCACGGCGACAGCGGCGGCAACCTGGGGGTCTTCGCCCGATTCGATGTCGCGCAGCAGCAGCCCTGGTCCCTTGCGCTGAAGCTCGGCGTTCCAGGTGGCGACCCGCAGCGTTTCCGCCGCGGCCGACCCGCCAAGCCCCGCGAGAAGTGCGGCTACGATCAGGCTGCGGCGAAGGCTGCCTCGTCCCGCCGGGCGCGGCGCCGACGCTCGGCGATCATGTCGGCCACGCGGCGCATCGCAATGCCGCGCATGAAGAGGGATGCGGGAAGGAACGCCCATGCGACCGTCGTCCAGATGAGGGTGTGGTACGAGCTGAAGTTGACCGGAGCGAACAGCATCGCGCCGGCCTGCACCGCCATCGGAATGAGGAAGGGCAGCAGGAAGCCCAGCGCGATGTTGACGCGCGCGTCCCGCTGCAGGCGCTGCACGACATCGGCCGACGCGGTCGGGTCGAAGGTCGGCAGGTTGGTCCAGACGTTGAACCCCGTGATCCCCTGCGGCCAGCCGGCGAACCGAAGCACCGCGACGAAGATGCCGAGCGACACCAGAGAGATGAGGTAGGCCAGACCCGCCGACATCCGCAGCAGCGCCACCTGTTCGGGACCCGTGTCGTCGGGCAGCATCAGCACCATCAGCCGGACCGGGCTGAACGGAAAATCGATCACGTGGCCGATCAGTGCCCCGATCGCCTGGACAAAGCCGGTAAAGGCGCTGGGCTGGATCTCGCCGCGGCAGACAAGCGAGATCAGCAGGACCGACACCAGCAGCGACCCGAACCGGATCCGGTTGAACGGAGGGGCATCGCGGAATTCGACGATGCTGGGGTAGCTTGCGGCATATTCGATGGTGGTCAGGGCCGCCGCGAAGAATGCGACCAGCAGCACGATCTCGCTCGCGTCCCGCGAGACCGTCGGCAAAAGCAGCGAAGGCGTCAGGATCATCAGCGCAACAAGGCAGCCGCGGACGATGGCACTGGTCAGGCGCGCAAGCATGCCGCGCCCTCCGTGCAGAACCATCTGCCAATGCCGACCATCACCGGACCTGTTCCGTCCCCTGTTGCCCCCGGATGCACCGGCGCGGTCACGCACCGTATGCCAGCAGCCGACCGTTCCAGATTAAGCCCTTATCTGCCCATCTGGAGAATCGTCTGTTAATCAAGAGGCAAACAACGGGGCATTTTCGCGGAGCGACTGTCGCACGAGTGCATCAATCGCGTGGCGGAATTGTGTCGGTGATCATTGCGCCAGCAGAATGTGGACCGCGGTCCGGGGCGCGCGCGCGTGCGGAAAGCGCATGCCCCGCCGGCTTCAGGCCCAGGGGCGTTCCGCCCTGGCCTTTGCCTCGAAAGCCGCGATCGAGTCGACTTTCGCCATGCTGAGGCCGATGTCGTCGAGGCCGTTCATCAGGCAGTGCTTCTTGAAAGGGTCCACTTCGAAGGCGAAGGCCCGTCCATCCGAGGCGGTCACGGTCTGCGCCTCGAGGTCCACCGTGATGCGGGCGTTCGAACCCTTGCGGGCGTCCTCCATCAGATGCGCGACCGCCTCGGGCGGCAACACGACGGGCAGGATGCCGTTCTTGAAGCAGTTGTTGTAGAAGATGTCGGCAAAGCTCGTCGAGATCACGCAGCGGATGCCGAAGTCCAGAAGCGCCCAGGGCGCATGCTCGCGGCTCGATCCGCAGCCGAAGTTGTCGCCTGCGACGAGGATCTGCGCGTTGCGGTAGGCTGGCTGGTTCAGCACGAAGTCGGCGATCTCGTTGCCGTCGAGGTCGTAGCGCATCTCGTCGAACAGGTTCTTGCCCAGACCCGTGCGCTTGATCGTCTTTAGGAACTGCTTGGGGATAATCATGTCGGTGTCGATGTTGACCAGCGGCATCGGCGCAGCAACCCCGGTCAGCGTGGTGAACTTGTCCATCATGCACCTCCTCTCGACGCGGGCGGTCCTATCCCGCGCGGCGCGGAACTTCAAGGCGACATGGCTTCCCCTGTACCGGCAGCCCCGCTAGCACGGCTTCAGCCGCAGCTTATCCGCGTGATCTCGCCGGTCGGCGCCAGCCAGAAGTTGATGCGGCTGGGGTTGTACTCCTGCGTGAAGATCTCTCCGAACTCGATCACGCGGACGATCCGGGAGATCGGCAGCATCGGCACGATGGTTCCCGGCTGGCCGATGTACTGCTGGTACATCGAGGCCTGGCAAAGGTCGGGCTCGCGTTCCACCAGCCCGCCGCTTCCGCCGCCCCCGATCAGGTCACCGGGTTGCTGACCCGACGTGTCGACCGGCGTCTCGGGCGAGACGCAGGCTGCGACCAGCAGGAATAGGGCAAGGAACTGCGGCTTCATCGCGGTGGTATCCGTCCGGGTGGGCGCGATCACATAGACCGGGGCGATCCCACCGATCAAGGCCCCGGCCCCCCGACATCACGCGCCTGTGTGGAATCAGCCGCAGAACACGCGGATGATGCGGCCGGTCTGGTCGAGTTCAAGGTTCAGCCGGTCGGGACGGTAGTCCATCGTGACAGCCATCCCTGGCCGGATGACGCGAACCGTGCCGGCCCGGAAGGTCATCGCCGCCAGCACGCCCTCGGTCTGCCCGACAAGGAACTGCAGCTGGTCGGCCCCGCAGGTGCCCGCGTCGACCGGGTCGGGACGGGGGTCGGGCAGCGGCTCGACACAGCCTGTCAAGGCGACGGCGGCGAGAATAGTCAGGAATTTCTTGTGCATGTCTCGTACCTCACTTGCCGGGGCAAGCAGAATGCAGGAAGGTCTGATAGGCAATAACAAGCGCTGGGGAGGGTGGGCGATGCGGACCAAGGCTGCGGTTGCCGTGCAGGCGGGCAAGCCCCTGGAGGTGATGGAGGTCAACCTCGACGGGCCGAAGGCCGGTGAGGTGATGGTCGAGGTCAAGGCGACCGGCATCTGCCACACCGACGAGTTCACCCTGTCGGGCGCCGACCCCGAAGG
>JALORM010000366.1 GCA_025458985.1 Paracoccaceae bacterium
TCCAGCCGGTCCAGCTCGGCGTGGAACCGCGTCATCGTCTCGATCAGGCGCCGCAGTTCGGCGATGCGCGCATGCGCGGCCGCGTCCCCGGCTCCGGGCTCGGTCATCTCCAGCGCGCGCAGCTTGGTCAGCGTCGGGTCGATCTCGCGCTTCTTGCGCTCGGCGACCAGGGTGCGCACGATCTCCCACAGGTCGTCGGGGGTGGTGAAGTAGTCGCGCCGGTCGTCGGGCTTGTGGCGCAGCCGCACCAAGTTCCACGACTGCAGTTCCTTCAGCCCCATCGACACGTTCGACCGCGAGAAGCCCAGCGCCTCGACGATCTGGTCGGCACAGAGCGGCTCGTCGGCCAGGAACAGCAGGGCATAGATCTGCCCCACAGTGCGGTTGATCCCCCAGCGGCATTTCGCCGAAGTGCAGGACGAATTCCTGCCTCAGGTCGGAAAGATGCATGTCCGTCGTCCGTTCGCGCATTTCAGAAATTCCTGAAACGCAAGGTAGGCGGCGGTCCGCCGCAGGAAACCCGGCGGGACGGGATGTCGCAGCGCACCGCTTGAAGGCGCGGCCGGCAACCCCATATCCGGCCGGACCCGCATGAAGGAGACGCCCATGCTGCCCGGCAAATCGCTGCTCGACCAGTTCCTCGGACCCGATGCCATGAAGAAGGTTCAGGGCATGGCAGGGGGGCTGTCGGGCAACCAGAAGTCGCTTGCGACCGGCGCCGCGGCCGGCGGGCTCGTCGCGCTCCTGATGTCGGGCGGCAAGCCGAAGAAGCTGATCAAGAACGCCGTCAAGCTGGGCGGCGTCGCCCTCGTCGGTGGCCTCGCCTACAAGGCGTATTCCGACTGGCAGGCCGGCAAGCAGCCGCAGGCGGCCGCGGCCGGCGACGCTCCGCCCGCCTTGCCGAAGCCCGAGGGCACGGTGTTCCTGCCCGCCGACGCCGGCGCGGCCGAGGCGCTGTCGCTCAAGCTCGTCCGCGCGATGGTCGCCGCCGCCAAGGCCGACGGCCACGTGACGTCGGCCGAACGCCGCAAGATCGCCGCGCAGCTTCCCGAGCTCGGCCTCGGCGCCGAGGCCGAGGCGCTGATTGCCGAGGAACTCGATGCGCCGCTCGACGTGGGCCGCGTCGCCGCGCTGGCGTCCACCCCCGAGGAAGCGGCCGAGATCTACGCCGCCTCGCTTCTGGTGGTTGACCCCGAGGCGCCGGCCGAACGCGGCTACCTCGCCATGCTGGCCGCGCGGCTGAAGCTCGACCCCAAGCTCGTGCAGCACCTGCACGCCAACGCCGAGGCGCTGGTCGAACTCTGAGGCGCGATCCTTCTGGCGAAGGATCGGGCACGACGACCCGCCGGCAGTTCCGGGGACCGATCCTTCGCCAGAAGGATCGCCCCCGCCTCAGCCGATGACGAAGGTGCAGGCCGGATCGCCGCAGGCCGCGCAGGCGGTCTCGCGCGCCGTCATGCCCGGGTCGACCAGCGCCCGGAACAGCCGCTCGAAGACGGCCGCGTGCCAGTGGCAGAGGCACCCCGCCGACCGTTCGCCCCGCACCAGCGGATTGTCGTGGACTGCAAAGACCAGCGGCCGCCGCGACACCACCTCGAAGCGGCCAGACCCCGCGAAGGTCCAGGCATGACGCGCGATCGCCTGCGTCAGAAGCGGCGCGGCCAGGGCAGCGGGCAGCGCCTTCAGCACCCGCTGCGCAAGAGGCGGGATGCGATGCGCAAGGATGTAGTCGCCGGTGCGAAGGCCCGCCTCCCGCGCAAGGGACGCGGCGAGCCCGGGCGCCACGCGCCGCAGCGCCCGATGAAGGCGCGCGGCCTCGGCCTCTTCGATCATCGCGGTCCCGTCCGGCAAGGCGCCGATGCCTGCCGCGTCCAGTACCCGCGCCCGCAGGCCCGGCCCCCCGGCCCGCTCCAGCACCGGCACCAGTTGCAGCACCGCGTTCGGCCCGATCAGCCCGGAGCGGACGGTGCCCCCATCCACCTCACACCTCTTCCATCTGCTCCCTGCCGCCGCCACAGGCGCTGACCTCGGCGCCATTCGGCAGCGTGAAGCCCCCCGCCCGCCGCGCCTTCGCGCGGCTGGCCCGGTCGGCCGCGGCCTCCCAGTCGTCCAGCTGCGCCTTCGCGATGGTCCGCGTCCGGTCGAAGTTGAAGTTGACGCCCTCTTTCGACTGCGGCCCCCAGTAGTTGTTCTTGCCAAGGTCGTAGAACGTCCGCGCGAAGCCCGCCTTGGCGAAGGCCTTCAGGCACCCCAGCAGATAGCGCCGCCGGAACCCGGTGCCCCGCCAGGGGTAATGGAACAGGGCCTTTCGCATGTAGAAGCGGCGATAGTTGTGCATCACCCGGTCCAGCAGCGTGGCGCGGTCCATCGCCTCGGGCTTCATGATCGGGGTGACGAAGTTGTACTTCGAGAAGTCGAAGATCTCGACCTTGTCGCCCAGCTCCTGGAACAGCGGCGTGAAGGGCCAGGGCGTGTACATCGCCCAGTTGGCGAGGTCCGGCTGCCAGTCCCAGGCCATCTGGAAGGTTTCCTCCAGCGTCTCCGGCGTCTCGTTGTCGAGGCCGACGATGAACTGCGCCTCGGTCAGGATGTCGGCCTCGCGCAGCAGGCGGATCGCCTCCTTGTTGTCGGCGACGGTCGTCTCCTTGTTGAACTGGTCCAGCTTCAGCTGCGCCGCGGCCTCGGTCCCGAGGCTCACGTGCACCAGCCCCGCCTTGCGCCAGAGCCACAGCTCGTCCTTGTCGCGCATCACGTCGGTGACGCGGGTATTGATGCCCCACTTCACCCGGTCGGGCAGGCCCCGGGCGATCAGCTCGTGGCAGAACTCGCGGAACTTCCTTCGGTTGATCGTGGGTTCCTCGTCGGCCAGGATGAAGAACCCCACCCCGTGGTCGTTCACTAGCCGCTCGATCTCGTCCACCACCTTCTCGGGGTCGCGCACGCGGTAGTCGCGCCAGAACTTCCACTGGCTGCAGAACGAACAGGTGAACGGGCAGCCCCGCGCCATGTTGGGGATCGCCACCTTCACGCCCAGGGGCACGTACCAGTACTTGTCCCATTCCAGGATGCCCCAGTCGGGGTCGATCGCGTCGAGGTTCTTCACCGTCGCGGCCGCAGGCGTCGCCACGATCTCGTCGCCATCGCGGAACGCTAGGCCCTGGATGGCGCGCCGGTCCTGCAGCCAGCGGCCCTCGGCCACCGCGCGCATCAGTTCCACCACGATCTCCTCGCCCTCGCCACGGACGATCACGTCGACCCAGGGCGCCTCGGACAGGACCTGCTTGAACATGAAGGTCGCGTGGATACCGCCC
>JALORM010000367.1 GCA_025458985.1 Paracoccaceae bacterium
GTCTCGGCCTCGGACACCTCGACGTCGAACATGTGGATCTTGTCGTAGCGGGCGACGATGCCGCCATCGGGGCCGATCAGGAAGGACCGGTTGGCGAATCGGCCATCGGGGTCGCGCGTCTTCAGCGCGAGAGAGCCGATCAGCAGCCAGATCCCGTGGTGCCGCGCGGCCTCCCGCAGCCCGGCGAGCGTGGGGTCGTCGTCCTCGACGCAGAGAACCGCTTCCTGCCGGGCCCGGCTGGTCGACACGCAGTTGGTGACCTCGGGCGTCAGCGCGAAGTCGGCACCCTGGGCGGCCGCGTCCGCCAGCATGGCGGCGACGGTGGCCAGGTTCTCCGCCGGATCGTCCGACGAGGTGATCTGGAGAAGCGCGGCCCTCATCCCGCAAGCAGCGGGTCGAGCCTGCCCGCCCGGTCGAGCGCATAGAGATCGTCGCAGCCGCCGACATGGGTCGTGCCCACGAAGATCTGGGGCACGGTTCGGCGCCCGTTCGCGCGCTGGGTCATCGCCGCGCGTGCCGCGGGATCGCCCGAGACGTCGATCTCGGTGAAGGCGACGCCCTTCTGCGCCAGCAGGCGCTTGGCGGCATGGCAGAAGCCGCAAAGGGGGGTGGTATAGATTTCAACGGGTTGCATTGCGCATTGGTCCCTGAGCCGCCCGGCCGAACTATAGGGATTTAAGGCGCCTTCGCAACGCGTGCCAGCACCAGCACGGAAACCCCGGTTGCGCCGGCTGCAAGGCAGGCCTCGGCCCCCGCGGCCAGTGTCGCGCCCGAGGTCATCACGTCGTCGACCAGAAGGATATGGCGGTCCTTCAGGCGGGCGCGCCGGCGCGGGTGGACGCGCAGCGCGCCGGCCACGTTGGCAAAGCGCCCGTCTCGGTCGCGGCCGTCCTGGCTGGCCGTGCGGCGGGGGCGCACGAGGAGGTCGGGGCAATGCTCCAGCCCGGCGATCCGGGCGATCCGCGCCGACAGCAGCGCCGACTGGTTGTAGCGGCGCCGGAACAGGCGCAGCCAGTGCAGCGGGACCGGCGCGACCAGCATCCCCGGCCTCAGGATCGGCTGGGCGGCGCGCGCCATCCATTCGGCCGCGGGGCGGGCAAGGTCCAGCCGGTCGCCATGCTTCAGCGCCAGGGCGATGCGCCGCCCGGTTTCGCCATACAGCATCGCCGCGCGCCCCTGCGACCACGGCCGGGCGATGGCGATGCAGTCGTCGCAGTGCACGGGTTCGCCCGGGTCCTCGCCCGAATGTTCCCCCGGCAGAGGCACCCCGCAGCGGTCGCAGACAAGGCCGCCGATGAAGCCGGCCTCGCGCCAGCAGGCGCCGCACAGCGCGAATTCCGCATCGGTCGCGCCGCCGCAGGCGATGCACTGCGGCGGGAACACGACCCTCAAGGCGCTTTGAACTGCCGCCTGCATCCCCTACATCGCGGGCATGACCCCGCCCCTCCTGACCGACCGTGCCCAGCTTGCCCGCCAGCGCGCCCGCGCCGCCCGGGCCCCCGCCTGGTTCCTCCACGAGGAGGCGCTGGCCGAGGTTCAGGAAAGACTCACCCTGGTTAACAGGACGTTTACGGCGCCCGCCGTCGTGACGGCTGCGGCTGCGGTGTGGGGCGGGGCGGTGCCCGGCGCCCGGCTGGTGGAGGATGCCGAGGTGCTGGGCCTCGAGCCCGGCGCCCATGACCTCGTGGTGGATGCGCTGACCTTGCACTGGGCGGACGATCCGGTGGGCCGGATCGTGCAGGCCCGCCATGCGCTGAAGCCCGACGGCCTTTATCTGGGGCTGCTGTTCGGCGGGCGGACGCTGCACGAACTGCGCGCCAGCCTTGCCGAGGCCGAGGCGCGGCTGACCGGCGGCCTTTCCCCGCGCGTCGTCCCGATGGGCGAAATCCGCGACCTCGGTGCGCTGCTGCAGCGCGCCGGACTGGCGCTGCCGGTGGCCGACAGCGTGGTGTGGCGCGTCAGCTATGCGACGCCGTTCCACCTGATGCGCGACCTGCGCGCGATGGGCGAAGGCAACGCGCTGGCCGCGCGGCAGCGCGCGGTCCCGCCTCGGACGCTGTTTGCCGAAGCCGCCAAGGTCTATGCCCGCAGCTTCGCCACGCCCGACGGCCGCGTTCCGGCGACGTTCGAGATCGTCGTGCTGACCGGCTGGGCGCCTGACCCCTCGCAGCCGAAACCCCTGCGCCCCGGATCGGCCGCGGCGCGGCTGGCCGATGCGCTCGGCACGGCCGAGCAGAGCGCGGGCGAGAAGGCGGGCTAGGCAGGCGATGCGCGATCGCATTCCGGAGCGGCACGGAAGTCTGCTACCATGGCGCGCATGACAGCCAGCCATCCGCGTTCCCCGGCGTTCCGGCCGCGCGTGATTGACCCCGGGTCGAAACCGTTTATGTCCCCGGTGGTTCCATGAACGAGGCCAGGGGGCATGCAGGCATGCTGGATTCGAACGCGATGACCACGTCGGGCAAGATCGCCGGCGCTGCCGAGGCCGGTTCGGTCCTGCCGGCGGACCATCCGCGTCTGCCGGCCGAGAAGGTCGGCATCCTGCTTGCGAACCTCGGGACGCCGGACCACTACAGCTACTGGCCGATGCGGCGTTATCTGAACGAATTCCTGTCGGACCGCCGCGTCATCGATTACTCGCCCCTGATCTGGCAGCCGCTGCTGCAGCTGGTGATCCTGTCGAAGCGCCCGTTCTCGTCGGGCGCGAACTACAAGATGATCTGGAACGAGGAGAAGAACGAAAGCCCGCTGATGACCATCACCAAGGCGCAGACGGCGAAGATCGCCGAGGCGATGGCTGCGCGCTACGGCGACCGCGTGATGGTCGATTTCTGCATGCGCTACGGCAATCCCTCGACCCGATCGAAGGTCCGCGCGATGACCGAGGCGGGGTGCCGGCGCATTCTGTTCTTCCCGCTTTATCCGCAATACGCGGGCGCCACGACGGCGACGGCGAACGACCAGTTCTTCCGCGCGCTGATGGACGAGAAGTGGCAGCCCCCGGTCCGGACCGT
>JALORM010000024.1 GCA_025458985.1 Paracoccaceae bacterium
CGCCGCCCCTGAGGCCAGTGACGATCGCCCGCGGGCGATAGGCCCGCGGGATCGGTGCCCGCGCGAGGTTGGACATCGTCGCGCCGGGGCCCGCCGGAAGATTGCCGAGGCCCAGCATGGCCGGGGCTTACGGGGATGCCGCCCCGCCATCGGGCAGCCACGGATCGCTCATCCCCGCAAGCGTGCCTTCCCCTGTCCGCGCCACTCCGGAGGGGCAGGCATACAGCTTCGGCATGATCGTGTTCGGTGCGACCTCAAGCCTGTAGGACTGCCCAAGTTGCGCCAGAACCGCCTCGCCCAGCCGAGGGTCTGCGCGAACCGATCCGCGATGTGAGGCGTCGAGGCGCGGACTGTGGAAGGCGTCTTCGAGCGTGTATCCGAAATCCAGCATCAGCGCCGCGATCTGCGAGACGCAAGGCATGATCAGGTCGCCGCCGGAGGCGCCGATCGCGAATACTGCCGTTTCGTCGCGCACCGCGACCGTGGGGCACATGTTGCTCGAGTTTATGCGCTTGCCGCCCTCCATCGTGGTCGGGCGGCCGGGCCTCGGATCGAAGTAGCTGACGCCATTGTTCATCACGATCCCTAGGCTTGGCAGGGTCACTCCCGAACCGAAGTGATCAAGGATCGTGTAGGTGATCGCCACCATGTTGCCGTCGGCATCCGCCGCCGCAAGGGCGGAGGTCGACGCCCCCACCTCGGCGAGCGTGCCGTTCCGGGCGCGGTGACCGCGCCACGCCGCTTCGAGCGCGTCGGCATAGGCCAGCCAGGTCTCGGGAGAGGGTCGTTCCGGCGGGGCGGGAATGGTCTTCGCCAGATGCGCGAACATGTCGTGCTGTCGGACGCCTCCGCTTTGCGGGCCTGGGGTGTACAGGGTGGCCCCGCGATAGGGTGTCGCTATGGGGTCGACATCCTCGACGGCGTAGCCCGCCAGATCATCCAGATCGATGCGGCTTCCGCCGGCCCGCAGGTCAGCTGCCATCTGCCGTGCGATGTCGCCCCTGTAGAAGCTCTCTGCGCCGTCGTCGTGCAAGGCACGCAGGGTGTCCGCAAGCCCGGGAATCCGCATCCGGTCGCCCGGCTGCAGTGGAATTCCGCCGGGAAGGTAGATTGCCGACGACACCGGGTCGGCCCTGAGCTGTGCGACCTCGCTCGCGATCAGGAGGGTCGTGTACCATGTTGCCGGAACGCCGTCTTCTGCCAGCTTCACCGCCGGCTCGATGAGCTGGCGGAAGCCGAGGCGCCCGTACCGGGCGGCGGCTTCGCTGAGGCCCGCCACTGCGCCCGGAACGGTGACCGCCCCGTAGCCTCGCGTGTTGCGGAACCCTTCGACGGCCGGAAATCCCATCAGCGTGGCCGGAAGGTCCGGATCCACGGGGTAGTCGCCCCTGTCGAGGGCCCTGGCCAGGACGCCCTGGAAGTCCAAGGCCACCGCGCGCCGTTCCCGGGCCAGCCAGGCCACGAGGAACCCGCTGCCGCCAAGGCCACACATCCAGGGTTCGGTCGGCGCCAGGGCAAGCGCGGCGGCAACAGCCGCGTCGATCGCGTTTCCGCCTCGGCCCAGGATGGTCGCTCCGGCTTGCGCTGCCATCAGGTTCTGGGCAGCGACCATGCCGCTGCGGCTGTAGGCCGCAGGCTTGTGAAGGTGCCATCGGTCGCCTGAGTCCACCGTCTTCTCCCGTCCGCCGCAGTTCCGAAGCAGGCTTGAGGCCTGCGTCGATTTCGATATACTGACAATATATTGGAGCGGGGGACGCGACGTGATCAAGCGCAAAAGCGACGAGGCATATGCCGCGCTGCGCAGCCAGATCATGTGCGCCCAGCTGCCGCCAGGAGCGCCTCTGGACGAACGCGCGCTGATGGAGGCGTTGGGCGTGGGACGCACGCCGCTGCGCGAAGCGGTGCTGAGGCTGGAGCACGAGCGCCTCGTCCGGTCGCTGGGACGGCGCGGCTACATCGTCGCCGAAACCTCTCCGCTCGACCTGTTCCGCGCCTTCGAGCTTCGTCGCGAGATCGAATGCTTCGCTGCCTCATGCGCCGCCGAACGGCGCACCGAGGCTGATCTCGAGGCGTTCAAGGTGTTCCTCGCGCGGGCCGAGGAGGGCATGGAGCGGATGGCGGCCAACATGCCGTGGAACCTCGGCGTGGACGAACAGTTCCACAGCCTCGTCGCCGAAGCCTCCGACAATCGCTTCGTGTCGGAAACGCTTGCGTACCTTTACGGCCTGTCGGTCCGAAGCCTCTACACATCGCGCGTCCCCGCAACGCTCGTTCGGGAAGAGATGGCAATCTACCGCGAGGTTCTGGAAGCCATCGCAAGGCGGGACCGTGCTGCGGCCGCCGACGCGATGGGGCGACATCTCACCGTCAGTCCCATCGCGAACGTCGTGGCGACCGGTGGCACGGTGCGCGCAAGACGAGGGGCCAGCTGATGCGGCGATCGACGCGCGACGCGGCAGTGACATCGGTGATGCTGGCGCCGGCCGTCCTGATCCTCGTCGTCTTCGTCGTCATGCCGCTCTGCGTTGTCGCGGCCTACAGCTTTGCGCAGCGAGACGCTTACGGAGGGGTGGTCCCCGGCTTCACGCTCGAAAACTACAGCCAGCTCTTCAGCGGTCTCTACTGGCAGGTCTTCGTGAACTCCTTCCAGCTGGCCGCCTGGACCACCATCCTGTGCCTCCTGATCGGCTATCCGGTCGCCTACTTCATCGCCTTTCGCGCCGGGCGCTGGGGGCCGGCGCTTCTGGTACTGATGCTGGTTCCGTTCTGGATCAACTTCCTTATCCGCATCTCTGCCTGGGTCGTGCTGCTTGGACGGAACGGCCTGATCAACGGCGGTCTGACGGCTGCCGGCCTGACCGAAGCGCCCGTAGGCCTTCTGGGCACGCTGGGCGCCACGCTCGTCGGCATGGTCTATGCCTTCCTGCCGCTCTGCGTCTTTCCGATCTATGCCGCGCTTCAACCGCTCGACCGGCGGCTGATCGAAGCCGGAGCCGACCTTGGCGCGGGGCCGGCCGAAACCTTCCTGCGCGTGACGCTTCCCCTGTCGCTGCCCGGGGTGCTGGCGGCGGCCCTGTTCGTCTTCGTGCCGTCGATGGGTGTCTTTGCGATTCCGGTCCTTCTGGGCGGCGGAAAGGACATCATCCTCGGCAACCTGATCGTGCAACTCTTCCTCGAGTTCCGGAACATCCCTCTCGGCGCCGCGGTCTCGGTGGCGATGCTCGGGTTCGCTGCCCTTGGTGTGGTGCTCTACATGCGTGCCCTGTCGCGGATCGAGGCCATGAGATGAGCGGGCGGCCGGGCTGGGTGACGAGACGGCTCGTCTACGGCCTGCCCGGCTGGATGACCGCGATGGCCTATCTCTTTCTGCTGGCGCCCATCGTGATCCTGGTCGCGTTTTCGTTCAACGAGGCCCGCTCGACGGTGGTGTTCACCGGCTTCACCCTTGACTGGTACAGGGAGGTGTTTGCCGACCGGAACATCGCCCGGGCCCTGCGCGTCAGCCTGATCGTCGCCGCGGCAAGCGCGGGGCTGGCGACACTCATCGGCGCCCTTGCCGCGGTCGCAATCACGCGGCGCAGGTTTCCGGGGCGCACGCTGCTTGCGACAGGGCTCGCCGCACCGCTGGTCCTTCCCGAAATCGTGCTGGGCGTGGGTCTGCTGGTCTTCATGTCTTTTTCGGGCATCCGGCTCGGCTACGGATCGATGATCGTCGGTCATGTCCTGGTCACCATTCCTTTCGCCACGCTGATCATCCGGGCGGCGGCCGCTTCGCTCGATCCGAGGATCGAGGATGCTGCTGCGGATCTGGGCGCAGATGAATGGCAGACCTTCACCCGCGTGACGCTTCCGCAGCTTGCGCCCGCGATCTTCGCCGCGTTCCTGCTGTCTGCGACGCTTTCGTTCGACAATCTCGTGATGTCGACCTTCACGTCGGGCGTCGGCACCACGACGCTGCCGCTTCGCATCTATTCGATGCTGAAGCTTGGGATCACGCCCGAGATCAACGCACTTGGCGCGCTGATGGTCGTGGCAAACATCGGCATCGTGCTGATCGTGATGGGACGATACCTGCCCCTGATGCTGAACAAACCCCGGCCCGTAGAACCGGAAAGAAAGAACTGATCGCAACACGGAGACATCAGATGACGACGCGATACAAGAAAAGCCTTCTCGCCGCCACGGCACTGGCCCTGATGCCGCTCGGGGCAGCGGCGCAAGAGCTCAACATCTTCGGTTGGGCGGACGAAATGCCGGACGAGGTGCTGGCCGACTTCGAGGCCGAAACCGGAATTACGGTGACGTTCGACACGTTCGACAGCAACGAATCCATGATCGCGCGGCTGGAAGCGGGGGCCTCCGGCTACGATCTCGTCAACCCGTCGCAATACGCCGTCCAGATCCTCGCGGGTCGCGGCCTGATCGCCGAACTGGATCATTCCCGGATCGATACCATCGGCAACATCGGCGAGTCCTTCACCAACGTCTCGTACGACCCCGGCAACAAGTACTCGATCCCGTATGTCTGGGGCACCACTGGCCTTGCCTACAACAAGTCCTGCGTCGAAGGCGAAATCACCAGCTGGTCGGCGCTCTTCGACGAAAAGTATGCCGGCCGCGTCTACATGCTCGACAACATGCTGGCGGCCTACATTGCCGGGCTTCAGATCAACGGATTCAGCGCCAATTCGAGCAATCCCGACGAGATCCAGAAGGCCACTGAAACGCTGATCGCGCAGAAACCGATGCTGGCCGGCTACAACTCGACCAACTTCGCCGATCTCGTCTCGTCCGGCGAGGCCTGTATTGTCCAGTCCTGGAGCGGATCGGTCCTGCAGGCGATCGAGACGAACCCGGACGTCGTCTATGTGCTTCCCGAGGAAGGAGGCACCATGTGGATCGACGGCTACTCGATCCTGGGCGATGCGACGAACGTCGACGAAGCCTATCAGTTCCTGTCGTACATCCTGCGGCCCGAAGTTGCGGCGAAGACAACCGAGCTGACCAAGATCGCAACGTCGGTCCTCGAGGCGCGCGCGCTGCTGCCGGAGGCCATTGCAAGCAACAGCGCGATCTATCCGAGCGACGAGACCATCGCGAATGCGGACTTCATCCTCGACGTGGGCGACGCCATGAAGTTCTATCAGGACGGCTGGACGCAGGTGAAAGCTGCCCAATGACGGTTGAAGGACTGGGCGCGCAGCATTGCGCGCCCATGGCTCCGAAGTCTGGCGCGGCGGCCGCGACGCCCGCCGTCGAGTTGTTGGCCGTCACCAAGCGCTTCGGGAACATGGTCGCCGTCGACGGAATCGACCTCGCCGTCCGCGAGGGTGAATTCTTCACGCTGCTTGGCGCGTCGGGTTGCGGCAAGACGACGACCCTGCGCCTCATCGCTGGGTTCGAGCTCCCGACCGGAGGGCATATCCGGATCGGCGGTCAGGACGTGTCCGAGGAACCTGCCTACCGCAGGCCGGTACACACCGTCTTCCAGTCCTATGCGCTGTTTCCGCACCTTACGGTGTCCGAGAACGTCGCCTTTCCGCTGCGCATCCGCCGGCTGGCCGCCGAAGAACGGCGGCGCCGGGTGCTGGCGGCGCTTGACCTTGTCCAGATGTCGGGCCTGCAGGACCGCCGGCCCGCGCAGCTCTCGGGCGGGCAGCAGCAGAGGGTGGCGCTGGCCCGCGCCCTCGTCAACGAGCCAAAGGTCCTGCTTCTGGACGAACCGCTCGGGGCGCTTGATCTGAAGCTGCGGAAAGAGATGCAGACCGAGCTGAAGCACATGCAGAAGCGGCTCGGCATCACGTTCGTGTTCGTCACGCACGATCAGGAAGAGGCTCTCGCGATGTCCGATCGCATTGCGCTGATGCACGAAGGACGGATCGTTCAGGTGGATGACCCGACGGGTCTCTATAACGCGCCGGTCAACCGCTACGCTGCCGCCTTCATCGGCGAGACGAACCTGCTTTCCGCGACGATCGACGGCGGCGACGACGCCACGCTGCGCGTGCGCTGGCTTGGCCATCACGTCGTTCTGAATAGGCCAGCAGGGGCGGCGCCATCAGGTCAGGCCGTCACGCTTGCGATCCGGCCCGAGCAGATCGTCAGGGCGCCGTCGCCCGAGGAAGAGCGGGCAGGCGGCCTGGCGGTGGACGGCGTCCTGACCGAGTCGGTGTTCATCGGCACCGACCTGCGCCTCATCTACAGGGTCGAGACGGGCGAGACGCTTATCTGCCGGGTGCAGAATCGGGCAGCTGCCACGCCCGAACCCGGCGAACGCGCGCGCCTCCTCCTTCCACGCGGAGCGCTTCGATGCCTCACAAGCTGACCCTCATCAAGGCAAGGAAATGACATCATATTCCCTGAACCCGTTGCCACCGCAGATCGCGCCCGGACAACTTGACCGGCTCTCCCAGGTGGAGCCGGCAACCCTCGGGCATCATCTGCACGCGATGTTTGCGGATCTTGCCCTGCGCCCGGTCATCGAGGGTCGCCGAGCGGCCGGGACGGCGGTGACCGTCCAGATCCCCGGCCCGGACTCGACGCTGCTCTACTACGCGCTCGACCGCGTGCGCCCGGGCGACTTCCTGGTCATCGACCGGGCAGGGGACAAGACCCATGCCTGCTGGGGCGGCTTCATGGCGGCGGTGGCGCGGGTGCGCGGACTGGCCGGCGTCGTCGTCGACGGCGCCATCACGGATCCCGAGGCGATCCGGCAGGCCGGTGTGCCCACCTGGGGGCGCGCGCCGTCGGCCTGCACGACGAAGCTTCTGGGGCTCGGCGGCGCGATGAACGTGCCGGTGTCCATCGGCGGCGTTGCCGTGGTTCCCGGCGATGCCGTGCTGGCGGACGACTGCGGGATCGTGATCCTTCCGGCCGCCAGCCTTGATCCGCTGATCGACATGGCGCTTGCCGAGCAGGCCGAGGAGAGCGACTGGCTCGAGCGCATCGAGGCGGGCGCGCGCCTTCAGGACCTGGTCGACATCGAAGCCATAATGAAGCTGAAGGCGGGGGCCGAGCATGCCTGAGACGTCATCGAACGCGGTCTGGCTGTCCACGCCGCACCAGGCCCTTGTCGAGATCGCCCATGGCCTTGGTTGCAGGCGCTTTGTCCTTGATATCGAGCATGGCTATTTCGATCTTGATGCTACCGACAAGCTTGTGGCGCTGATCCTGGCCCTGGGCTGCGACGTCTATGCCAAGGTGCTCGGTCCCGAGACGATTCCGATCCAGCAGGCGCTCGACATCGGCTGCACCGGCGTCATCATCCCGCATGTCGGCGGTGTCGGGCACGCCCGTCAGGTCACGGCGGCAGCGAAGTACCCGCCTCTGGGCCGCCGCAGTTTCTCCGGGACGCGCCCGGCACGTTACGATGCGGTCGGTCCCGACTACTACACCGCGCAGAACGCGCGGTCGCGCTGCTTTCCCATGGTCGAGACGGCCGAGGCTCTGGAAGACATCGAGGAAATCCTGGCGCTTCCCACCGTCGACGGGGTCTTCGTGGGTCCGTCGGACCTCTCGCTCAGGCGCGGCAGGGGGGCCTATCGGAGGACCGACGCGGACTTTGCAGACCTTGCCCGCATCGCGGCAGCCGCGGCGGCAGCAGGCAAGCCCTGGATCATGCCGGCCTGGGCCGCGGTCGAACGCGAGAAGGCGCGCGAGCTCGGCGCCGCGTTCATGGTGACGGTGGACGAGTACGGCGCACTCTGGTCCGGGATCGAGGCCGGGCTGAAGGCATGAGGACAGAGAGATGAGTGTGGTCGTGTACCTTGGTGACGACGAGGAAACCCGAGACTGGGTCGACAGGCTTCGCAGGTTGCTGCCTGGCCGCGACGTGCGCCCCCTGGACGATCCCGGGGCGCCCGAAGACGTCGCCTACGCGGTGGTCTGGGCTCCGCCCGCCGGCGCCATTGCACGGTTTCCGCGCCTGAGGGCGGTGGTCTCCGTGGGTGCGGGCATCGACCATGTCTTGCGCGACCCGGAGCTTCCCCGCCATATCCCGATCCTTCGCACGACGGGCCCCGAGATGGTGCAGCGCCTGCGCGAGTACGTGGCCTTGCACGTCCTCGCCCATCACCGTCAGCTGGCCGTCACGGACGCGAATCAGGCTCGCGGGGTCTGGCAACAGATCGTGACGCCGCCGGCACAGCGCCGTCGTGTCGGGGTGATGGGTCTGGGCCACATCGGCGCCCAATGCGCCCTGACCGTCGCCGCGCTCGGCTTCGACGTGGCAGGGTGGGCGCGCAGCAAGAAGGCGCTGGCGGGGATCGAAACCTTTGCCGGTCCCGAGGCGCTGCGACCCTTCCTTGCGCGCACCGAAATCCTGGTCTGTCTGCTTCCCCTCACGTCCGAGACCAAGGGCATCCTGAATGCCGGCACCTTGGGGAGCCTTCCGGCCGGATCCGCGCTCATCAACGCGGGCAGGGGCGGGCATGTTGTCGAGGCCGACCTTCTGGCAGCTCTCGACAGCGGGCACCTTTCGGGCGCGACCCTGGACGTCTTTCAGACCGAACCGCTTCCGGACAGGCACCCGTTCTGGGCGCATCCCAAGATCCGCGTCACGCCGCACATCGCGTCCTACATAGACCCCGGAACCGGAGCGGGCGTCGTCGCAGAGAACATCCTTCGCTACGAAGCCGAAGGACGCCTTCCCGACATGGCCGACGCGGTTCGCGGCTACTAGCCCGACCCCGCGTCGCCCTTCCGATCTGGACAACCGCGGGAAGCCGGCCTGCAACGACCTTCCGGATCGACGCTCCCGCGTGCTCGCGGCCCCAACATGATTGACGTACCTCAGGGCCGCATCTACGGTCTTGGCCAAAGGAGCGCCGACGTGAGCAGGCCGACAGTCCACGACATTGCGAAGGAGGCGGGGGTCAGCCTTGCCACGGTCGACCGGGTCCTGAACGCGCGCCCGGGTGTGCGTGAAAAGACGATCACCAAGGTACAGGAGGCCGTCGCGCGGCTGGGCTACGTGCGGGATACCTACGCCGCGAACCTTGCGCGGCAGCGGCAGTATCGGTTCGTCTTCGTGCTGCCGGACGGGCCGGGCCAGTTCGCACAGTCGCTCAGGTCCGCCCTGCACGAGGCCTACGCCTCGCAGATCGCGGACCGGACGGTCATCAGAACGGTCCGCGTGCCGATCGGCGATCCGCATGCGATTGTCCGGACGCTTCAGGGGGTGCATGCCGACGGGCTTGACGGGATCGCCTTGATGGTGCCCGAGACGCCGCAGGTGCGCGACGCGATTGCCCGCCTGAAGGATGCGGGCGTCGCGGTGGTGACACTTGTCTCCGACCTTCCGAATTCCAGGCGGGATTTCTTCGTCGGCATCAACAACTCCGCCGCCGGCCGGGCCGCCGGAAGCCTTATGGGGCGCTTCGTCGGGGGCAGGGGCGAGATCCTGGTTGTCACCAATTCGCTCCGCTCGCGCGACAGCGTCGAGCGGCGGTTCGGATTCGACGAGGTCATGGCGCGCGACTTCCCGTCGGTGTCGGTCCTTCCCTCGGTCGAGGCCCATGACGATCCCTTGCGCATGGCACGCATCGTGACCGAGGTGATCGCGCGCCGGAAGGCGCTTGTCGGCGTCTATTCGATGGGGTCTGGCAACCTGACGCTTCTCGAGGCGCTCAGGGGCAATCGTCGCAGCGGCCGCCTCGTCGTCATCGCGCATGAGCTTACGGCGGCAACGCGACAAGCGCTGATCGACGACGAGATCGACGCGGTCATCGCCCAGAACGTCGGCCATCTCATCCGAAGCGCCATCCGTGTGCTGCGGAGCCTGTGCGACGACCTGCCGATCTACGAGGCGCAGGAGCGCCTCAGGATCGAGGTCGTTCTGAAAGAGAACCTTCCCTGAGTTTTTCCGCCCGGGGCCGGGCGGGGCGCAAAAGATGTGCGTACCTCAGATTCGGATTGAAAAGAGGTACGCTCCTCATTTATGGTCGGCACGAAACCTCGGCGACTCGTCCGGGTAAGGGTCCGCGCCAGGCGGTCCCAATTTCGGGAGGAACTTCACATGAAGACGAGACTACTTGCGGCAACGGCCCTCACGACCTTGGCGGCGATGGCGGCGACGGGCGCCCGCGCCGACGAGCTGACCCTGTGCTGGGCCGCCTGGGATCCGGCCAACGCGCTCATCGAGCTTTCGAAGGACTTCGAGGCCAAGACGGGCCACACGATGAGCTTCGAGTTCGTGCCATGGCCGAACTTCGCCGACCGGATGCTGAACGAACTGAACTCGGGCGGCCAGCTCTGCGACCTGATGATCGGCGACAGCCAGTGGATCGGCCTTGGCGCGGAAGCCGGGCACTACATCAAGCTCAACGATTTCTTCGAGGCCAACGGCATCTCGATGGACGACTTCATCCCCGCGACCGTGACCGGGTACTCCGAATGGCCGAAGGGCACGCCGAACTACTGGGCGCTGCCGGCCTTCGGCGACGTGGTGGGCTGGACCTACCGAAAGGACTGGTTCGAACGGCCCGAGCTTCAGGCCGAGTTCAAGGAGAAGTACGGGCGCGACCTCGGCGTGCCCGCGACGCTCGCCGAGCTCAAGGACATCGCCGAGTTCTTCCAGGGCCGCGAGATCGACGGCACCACCGTCTACGGGGCTGCGATCTACACCGAGCGCGGGTCCGAAGGCATCACGATGGGCGTCACGAACGTCCTTTACAACTACGGGTTCCAGTACGGAAACCCCGAAAACCCCTATGAGCTCGAAGGCTTCGTGAACTCGCCCGGCGCTGTCGAAGGCCTCGAGTTCTACAAGTCGCTCTACGACTGCTGCGTGCCGCCGGGGTCCTCGAACTGGTACATGTCCGAGAACATCGACGCCTACAAATCCGGGCAGGTGGCGATGCAGATGAACTTCGCCTTCATCTGGCCCGGCGTCCATGCCGACCCGAACGTCGGCGGCGACAAGTCCGGCTACTTCCCCAACCCGGCCGGCCCGGCGGGCCACTTTGCCCAGCTTGGCGGGCAGGGCATCTCGGTCGTGTCCTATTCCGACAGCCAGGACGCCGCGCTGGAATACATCAAGTGGTTCGCGCAGCCGGAAATCCAGGCTCGCTGGTGGGAGCTCGGCGGCTACTCGGCGCTGCGCGCCGTGGTCGAGGATCCGGGCTTTGCATCCAGCCAGCCCTACGCGCAGACCTTCCTCGACTCGATGGCGATCGTGAAGGACTTCTGGGCCGAGCCGTCCTACTGGACCGAGGTGTTCGAGGACGAAGGCAAGCTCTGACACCTGACACGGGCGCGCCCGCTCCGCACCGGGGCGGGCGCCTGCCCCGAACCGCGCAGGCCGCGCACTGATCGTGTATGGTCCGGCCGCATGAACCAGTCATCCGACGGGAAGGATGCCGCATGTCCCAGTTGAGCATGGACAGCGTCGCGCGGGCGACGCCGCCGCGCCTGTCGCGCCGCATCCGGGGGCTGTCGGACCGGACCATCGCGTGGCTCTTCATCGCGCCCACGATCTTCCTGCTGCTCGCGGTCAACATCTTCCCGCTGATCTGGACGATCCGGCTCAGCTTCACCAACTTCGCCGCCAACCGCCCGAACGCCGAGGTGCAGTGGGTGGGCCTCAGGAACTACCAGCGCATCCTGACCGACCCCGATACCTGGGCCACGATGCAGGCGACCGCGCATTTCCTCATCTGGACGATCCTTCTGCAGGTGCTGATCGGCTTCACGCTCGCCTGGCTCATCAACCGCAAGTTCCGCGGCAACGACCTCTGGACGACGATCATCGTGCTGCCGATGATGCTGTCGCCCGCAGTCGTCGGCAACTTCTGGACGCTGCTCTACCAGCCGCAGATCGGGCTCTTCAACAGCATCGTCGCCTTCCTCACCGGGGCCGATCCCACGAGCTTCTCGATGATCGGCGACGTCGATCTCGCACCCTGGGCCATCATCATCGTCGACACCTGGATGTGGACGCCCTTCGTCATGCTGATCTGCCTGGCCGGACTTCGGTCGATCCCTGAATCGATCTACGAGGCGGCCGAATGCGACCGCGCGTCGAAATGGCGGCAGTTCTGGACGATCACCGTTCCGATGGTGCTGCCGTTCCTCATGCTCGCGGTGCTGTTCCGGGGGATCGAGAACTTCAAGATGTTCGACCTTGTCGTGCAGCTCACCGGCGGCGGACCGGGCAATACCACCACGCTCACCTCGATCGAGCTCAAGCGCGAAGCGTTCGAGAAGTGGCGGACGGGCTATTCCTCGGCCTACGCCGTCATCCTTTTCGTGACCGTCTTCGGCCTGGCCTCGATCTACGTGAAGGCGCTGAACCGGGTGAAGGACAGATGAGCGCGCATTCGATCACCGAACCTTCCAACGGGCAGAAGTGGCTCGCAGGCGTGCTTGTCGCGGCCTATGCGATCATCACGATCCTTCCGCTCCTCTGGATCATCGCGACCGGGTTCAAGTCCTCGCCCGATGCCATCGCCTACCCGCCCAAGGTCCTCTTCCAGCCGACCCTCGAAGGCTATGTGAACCTCTTCACGACCCAGACCCGCCAGTCGGCCGAATTCCTCGCCGAGAACCCGCCCACGACCTGGTACGAAGAGATCGTCCACGACAAGGGGATGGTGATCGCAGGCCCCTCGCGCTTCGGCGAGCGCTTCATGAATTCGGTCATCATCGGCTTCGGGGCGACCTTCCTGTCTGTCGTGCTGGGCACGCTCGCGGCCTATGCCTTCTCGCGCTACCGCGTGCCGCTGAAGGACGATCTTCTCTTCTTCATCCTCTCGACCCGCATGATGCCGCCGATCGCGGTCGCGATCCCGATCTTCCTGATGTTCCGCAACATCGGCCTGTCGGACACGCATGCAGGCATGATCCTGCTCTACACCGCCGTGAACCTGTCGCTCGCCGTCTGGCTGCTGAAGGGCTTCATCGACGAGATTCCGCGCGAGTACGAGGAGGCGGCGCTGATCGACGGCTACACCCGCTTCCAGGCCTTCGTGAAGGTGGTCCTGCCGCAGGCTACGACCGGGATTGCCGCCACCGCGATCTTCTGCCTGATCTTCTCGTGGAACGAATATGCCTTTGCGGTCCTGCTGACTTCCGGCACGGCCCAGACCGCGCCCCCCTTTATCCCCACGATCATCGGGGTGGGCGGCCAGGACTGGCCGGCGGTCGCCGCCGGCGCCACGATCTTCCTCGTGCCGGTGATGGTCTTCACGATCCTCCTGCGCAAGCATCTGCTGCGCGGCATCACCTTCGGGGCGGTGCGCAAATGAAGGGCTTCGTCCACGGCCTCTTTCGCCTCCGCCGCGGTCCCTGGGAGATGGTGGCCTCGGTCCTCATTGCCGCGGGCGTCGTCATGCTGATGCAGCCCTTCGCGATGTGGGCCTACACCTGGTCTTTCCTCGTGACGCTCACCGGGACGGTCATGTTCATCATCGTCAGCCATTTCCCGGAGTGAGCCGCATGGCCGAGATCTCCATCCGCAACCTCCGCAAGGAGTTCGGCGCCTTCACCGCCGTGCAGGGTTCGACGTTCACGATCGCGGACGGCGAATTCTTCATGCTGCTCGGCCCGTCGGGCTGCGGCAAGACGACGACGCTGCGCATGATCGCGGGGCTCGAACTGCCCACGTCGGGCGAGATCTGGATCGACGGCGAAGAGGTCGGCCGCAAGCCCGCAAGCCAGCGCGACATCGCCTTCGTCTTCCAGATGTTCGCCCTCTACCCGCACATGAACGTGCGGCGCAACATCAGCTATCCGCTGGTGAGCCAGGGCATGCCCCGCGCCCGCGTCCGCGAGAAGGTGGACGAGGTGGCGCGCATCCTCGGGCTCGAACACCTGCTTGACCGCCCGGTGGGCGGTCTGTCGGGGGGCGACCGGCAGCGCGTGGCGCTTGGCCGCGCGATCGTGCGGAATCCGAAGTGCTTCCTGATGGACGAGCCCCTGGGCGCGCTCGACGCCGAGTTCCGCGAGCGCATGGCCGAAGAATTGCGCGCACTGCACGACCGGATGGGCGCCACCACCGTCTACGTCACCCACGACCAGCTCGAGGCGATGCAGATGGGCGACAAGATCGTCGTGATGAACCATGGCGTCGTGGAGCAGTTCGGCACCCCGCAGGACATCTACGACAAGCCAGCGACGCTGTTCGTGGCCGAGTTCATCGGCTCGCCGCCGATGAACTTCCTGCGCTTCCATGGCCATGTCGAACGGGGCGCGACCTCGGTGGCGCTCCACCGGCAGAGGTTCGGCATTCCCGCATCGCGCGAGCCCTTCGAGGGCGATCTCGTCTACGGTGTCCGCCCCGAACATGTGCGCCTGACGGACGGTGGCGAATACCGGGGCGGGATCGTCGCGACCGAGTACCTCGGCACGACACAGATCGTCACCCTCGAAACCGCCAACGGAGAGCTGAAGGCCCGCATCCCGGCGGACCGCATCGCACGGGTGGGCGAAAGCGTGGGGCTCGACTTCAACGGGCACACGGTCACGCTCTTCGACGCGCAGTCCGGAAGGGCGATCCGCTCCGAGCTCAACGAAGGCGTCCTGTCCCATGGCTGAGGTCGTCCTGCAGAACGTCGCCAAGTCCTTCGGTGCGACCCCGGCGGTGCGGGATGTCTCCCTCACGGTCCCGGACGGGGCCTTCGTCGTCCTCCTCGGCCCGACCGGTGCGGGCAAGACGACCCTCCTGCGCCTGATCGCCGGGCTCGAACGGCCCGACGGCGGCGATATCCTGATCGCAGGCCGCTCCGTCACCGGCGACACGCCGGCCGAGCGGAACGTCGCGATGGTGTTCCAGCAGTATTCGCTCTACCCGCACCTGACCGTGCGCGACAACCTCGCCTTCCCGTTGCGCTCGCCGATGCTCCGGACGCCCGAGCCCGAGATCGCGCAGAAGGTGAGGGACGTGGCTGCCGCGCTTCGGATCGCGCACAAGCTCGACAACAAGGCGACGGCCCTGTCGGGCGGCGAGATGCAGCGCGTCTCGATCGGCCGCGCACTTGTCCGCAGTCCCACGATCTACTTGATGGACGAGCCATTGAGCTCGCTCGACGCCAAGCTGCGGGCGGACCTCAGGGTGGAGCTCAAGCGCATCCAGACCAGCCTCGGCGCGACCTTTCTCTACGTGACCCACGACCAGATCGAGGCGATGACGATGGCGACGCATGTGGGCGTGCTGGACGAAGGCCGGCTCGTGCAGTTCGGCACACCCCGCGAGATCTACGAGAACCCTGCAAGCCTCTATGTCGCCGGGCGCCTTGGCCTTCCCCGCATGAACACCCTTCCGGCAGCGCTGTTTGCCGGCGCGCCCCCAGGCGCGGTGACGATCGGTCTGCGTCCCGAACATATCCGGCAGGGCGAGGGTCGACCGGCGCGGGTTGTGCGGGTCGAACATCTGGGCGACCAGACCCGGCTGCATCTGCTGCTTGAGGGCCACGAGATCGTCACCCTGACGGATCCCCACACCGGCCTCGGCCCCGGCGACGATGTCCGGGTGGAGCCCCGAACCCCCCTTTACTTCGACGCGGATGGCGCGCGGATCGCCTGAGGAGAACGTGATGCGACAGTTCATCAACACCAAGGAAACGCTCGTCACCGAAGCGATCGACGGGATGCTGCGCACGGCCGGGGGGCGCCTCGCCCGGCTGGACGGCTACCCGCACATCAAGGTCGTTCTCCGCACCGACTGGGACCGCTCGAAGGTCGCGCTCGTCTCGGGCGGCGGGTCGGGACACGAACCCAGCCATGCCGGCTTCGTGGGGCAGGGCATGCTGGCGGCCGCGGTCTGCGGCGACATCTTCGCCTCGCCTTCGGTCGACGCGGTGCTGGCCGGCATCCTCGCGGTGACGGGCAAGGCGGGCTGCCTCCTGATCGTCAAGAACTACACCGGCGACCGGCTTAACTTCGGGCTGGCCGCCGAGCGCGCGCGTGCCCAGGGGCTAAAGGTGAACATGGTCGTGGTGGACGACGACGTGGCCCTGCCCGACCTGCCGCAGGCGCGCGGCGTGGCGGGGACGCTGTTCGTCCACAAGATCGCAGGCGCGCTCGCCGACCAGGGGGCCGACCTCGACACCGTCACGGCGGCAGCCCTCCAGGTCATCCGCGGGGTCGCATCGATCGGCATGTCGCTTGACACCTGCACCGTCCCGGGCTCGCCGAAGGAGGACCGGATCTCGCCCGGCAAGGCCGAACTCGGGCTCGGGATCCACGGCGAGGCGGGGATCGAGCAGGTGGAGTTCTCGACCGCGCGCGACGCGATGACCATGGTCGTCGACCGCCTTGCGCCCAGCATGGGCCCCGGGCCACACGTGGCGCTTCTCAACAACCTCGGCAGCACCACGCCGCTCGAGATGTCGGTGCTCGCGGAGGAACTGGCGCGGTCGCGGATCGGCGAACGCATCCGCTGGCTGGTGGGCCCGGCGCCGATGATGACCTCGCTCGACATGCGGGGCTTCTCGGTCTCGCTTCTGCCGGTGACGCCGGTCGAGGAGGCCGCGCTTGCGGCGCCCGTGGCGCCCTGGGCCTGGCCGGGCTGCCTGCCCGTCGGGCCAGTCGCGGTCGTGCCGCTGCCGGACGGGCTTGCCCCGATCAAGCCGATCCCGTCCCGAAACGACACGACGCGCGCCCTCATCGATCGGTGCTGCCGCATTCTGATCGGGGCCGAGGCGGACCTCAACGCCCTCGATTCCAAGAGCGGCGACGGCGACACGGGCAGCACGCTCGCCACCGCCGCGCGCGCCCTGATCGGCGCCCTCGACCGGCTGCCGCTTGCCGACCACACCCAACTCTACCGCGCGATCGGGCTCGAACTCAGCCAGACCATGGGCGGCTCTTCCGGCGTCCTTCTGGCCATCTTCTTCTCGGCCGTGGGCGACGCTTCGGCCGCCGGACAGGATCCCATCGGCTCGCTGAAGGCCGGGCTCGACCGGATCCAGCAGGTGGGCGGCGCGCGCCCCGGCGACCGCACCCTGCTGGACGCGCTCGTCCCCGCGCTCGAAGCCCTGCCCGCCGGCCTCGACGCGGCTGCGCGGGCCGCGCGCGAGGGGGCGGACGCGACAGCGCGCATCACCCGCGCCCGTGCCGGACGGGCGAGCTACCTGGCCGAGGCCAACCTTGCCGGCCACAACGATCCCGGTGCCGAAGCCGTCGCGCGCCTTCTCGAGGCGCTTGCACGGAACGAGGCAACCGGGGCTTCGTGACGACGCCGCTCCATTTTGCCGATGGCGGGTGATCCCCGGAACCCCCGATCCTGACTGAGGGGGCGGCGGCCGCGTCTTCCGAGGCGGGCCGGCCGGCGAACCGCCGTCAGCGGAACGCGTGCAAAGGGTGACAGGGGCGGGTTGTCTGGCTGGGGAGGCAGGATTCGAACCTGCAACCTGCGGTACCAAAAACCGTCGCGCTACCGTTGCGCCACTCCCCAACCGTGGAGGGGTAATTACGCCGGGCCGCGCGCGCGTTCAACCCCCCGCGGGAGGCTTTTTCCCGGGCGGCGCACGGGGCGTCATTCCTCCGGCGCCCCCCGCTTCAGCAGGTCCTCCGAGGTCGCCCGTTCGGTCTCGGCAAAGCGGTCGAGCACGTTGTCGGCACCGGTATCCGATCCCTCGGGCGCGACCGCGGCTGGGGCAGTGGGGGCCGGCGGGCGCCGGGCCTCGCGCTCGGGCCGGTCGCGGTCGAGCGCGTCCTTCACGAGGCGCATTGCCTCGCTTCGGGCCAGCGCGAAGTCGGTGCGGTGCTGCAGAAGCCAGCCGGTGACCCGCAGGACCGCGCCGGTCTCGGTCATGGTCTCGATCCAGGCCGAAGCGGCCGGGGTCTCGAGCGTGAAGGGAAGCGCCTGCACCGTCTCCTGCGCAAGCTTGCGGGCGCGCGCGAGGTCGGTCCCCGGCGGCAGCGTCAGGTCGAACTGGAAGCGGCGCTCGTCGTTGCGGGTGAAGTTGACGATGCGGGCCTTGAACACCGTCGCATTCGGGATGCGGATGTGATTGCCGTCGAGCGAAAGCAGGATCGTCGCGCGCGAGGTGAGGCGGACGACCTTGCCCTGGTCGCCCTCGATCTCGACAAGGTCGTTCTGCCGGAACGGCTGCCGGATCGACAGCATGACGGACGCGATGAAGTTCTCGACCGTGTCGCGCACCGCAAAGCCGATGGCAAGGCCGACGATCCCGGCCGCGCCGAGGAACGTGCCCAGAAGCGCGGTCGCTCCGACGAGGTCGAGCGCCACCACCACGGCGCCGAGGAAGAAGGCCACCCGGACCATCTGACGGTAGATGTCGGCGATGAACTCGTTCGGCGCGAGCCGCCGCCAGGGGGTGCGCAGGCGGGCGAGGACCATCCCGCTGCCGAAGACCGCCAGAAAGGCCGCCAGCGCGACGGCCAGCACCGGAAGCGAGGTGACGACCTGATCGAGCCGCCGCTCGAACCGGGCGAGCGCGGGATCGAGCCGCTCGGCGATGTCGGTCGTCTCCTGCACGGCATTGACGGTCGTCACCACGCCCTCCACCCGAGCGACAAGGTCGTTCAGCCGCTGGATCTGCTCGGGCTCGGCGACGCGGCCCGAGAGGATGACGACCCCGGCGCGCACCTCGACCGAGACGTTGGCGTAGCCGTCAAGCTGGGCGAGGATCTCGCGGATGCGCTGGGCGACAGCGCGGTCGCGCCGGAGCCCGTCGGTCGTGCTGGCGTCGACGGCAATGCCGCCCGAAGGCTCTGCCGCATCGCCTGATTGCGCGGCGGCCGGGGCCGCCGTCGAGAGCGCGAGGGCAAGCGCTAGGGCAAGGGCGTGCCGGATGCCCGGGATCCTCGGAAACGTCATGCCGCGAGCATGGGGCGGAACGGGTCCGCGGTCCAGCCTTGCGGCCCACGCGGCGCAAGGCGCTCGCCCGATCCTTCTGCGAAGGATCGCCGGCTTCGGCAAGGCAGGATGCCATCCTTCTGCGAAGGATGGGCACCCGGCGCCGTGCCGGTTTTTCGCAGGCGCCTGACGGCGCTCGGAGCACGCCGCCGCGTATCGCGCGGGCTGTCCGTCAGAGCCGGATCGGGTCGGCCTTGGCGAGGCGGTCGAAGGCCATCAGCCCCGCCACGAGCTTTGCCATCGCCGTCAGAGGAATCATGTTCGGCCCGTCCGAGGGCGCGCGGTCGGGATCCTCGTGGGTCTCGATGAAGACCGCGGCGATGCCGAGCGAGACCGCAGCCCGCGCAAGCACCGGCGCGAACTCGCGCTGGCCGCCCGACGAGGTGCCCTGTCCCCCGGGTTGCTGGACGGCGTGGGTGGCATCCATCACCACCGGATAGCCGGTCTTCATCATCTCGGGCAGGCTCCGCATGTCGGCGACAAGCGTGTTGTAGCCGAAGCTGACGCCGCGCTCGGTCAGGAGGATGCGTTCGTTCCCGGTGGAGGCGACCTTGGCGGCGACGTTCGCCATGTCCCACGGGGCGAGGAACTGGCCCTTCTTGACGTTGATCGCCGCCCCGGTCTCGCCCGCGGCGAGCAGCAGGTCGGTCTGGCGGCAGAGGAAGGCCGGGATCTGCAGCACGTCGACCGCCGCCGCCACCTCGGCGCAATGCGCGGCTTCGTGCACGTCGGTCAGGACGGGGCAGCCGATCGCGGCGCGGACACCCTCCAGCACCTTCAGCCCCTCGGCGCGGCCGATTCCGCGCCGGCCGCCCAGAGAGGTCCTTGTCGTAGCTGGCCTTGAACACGTAGCCGGCGCCTGCGGCGGCGCAGGCCTCGGCCATGGTGCCGGCGATCATCTGCGCATGGTCGGCGCTTTCGATCTGGCATGGCCCGGCGACTACGGTCAGCGGCCGGTCGTTGCCGACCGTCACCGCCCCCACGGCGACGTCGCGCATCATGCCGAGACCTGTTCGCGCAGGATCGAGACCGTGATCGACGCAAGAAGATAGATGCCGAGGAAGATCAGCCGTAGGTGGGCCGGTCGGGCGGCACGGGGCTGACGCCGGTCGACAGGTAGCGCACCTGACGGTTGGCCTCTATCCGGGCTGCTTCGACCTGTTCGAGTGACTGCGACAGCAGGAGCTGCCGGGTCTGGAGCTCGCTTTCGGCCATCATCAGCTCGCCCGTGATCCGGGCAAGCGACAGCGTGGTGTCGTTGCCCTCGGTCATCTGCTTGCGCAGTTCGCCGATCATGCCTTCCAGACGCAGGATGGTGCGCTCGGACTGGGCCACGCGCGTCGAGTTCGGATCGGGGTTCTCCTGCAGCTCGCGCAGCTTCAGGCGTTCCTCGATCAGCTGGTTCTCCAGCGCCCCGATCTGGCTCATGAGCGAGTTCGCCTCGGCCTCGGCCGAGAAGACGCCGCGCAGTTCCTGCAGTTCGATCACCTTCTGTTGGGCAAGGCGCACGTTCTCTTCGGCCTTGGCGTAGTTGTCCATCGCGCCGGACATCTGATCCGTCCGCAGGCGGGCGGTCAGGTGGTCGACCTGTTCCTCGGCGTAGGAGATGAGCGCGCGCGAGAACCGGGCGCTGGTCTCGGGGTCCGTCGCGCTGACCTCGAGCTTGATGATGCCCTCGGTCGGGTCGTAGCTGATCTTCACGTTGCGCAGGTAGGCCTTGTAGGCTGCTTCGTTCGAGGGATCGGGCTCCAGCCGCTGGATGTCGTCGATGGCGGGGTCAGCCGCCCCCGGCGGCCACCTGCGGTTGCGCCTGCTGGATCACCATCTCGGACTTCGTGGCGTACATCGGCGTGGCGATGTTGAAGAAGTAGTGGCCGGTCAGCACCGTGGGCAGCAGCACGAAGGCTGCAAGCCTGAGGAACATGAAGAACAGCCGGCGCTTGCGGCGCCTTGCGATCTCGCGCTGGACCTTGAGAAGTTCGCGCACGCGCCGGTCCTCGGCCGAGGTGTCAGGCGCGGGCAGCATCGAGCGGTCGGCCGGGGCCACCGTCTGGGGCAGGGTCTGGCGCCGTCCGGGGATCGGCGCGGGCGTTCCTGCCGCTTCCTCCTTGCCATCGGCCCCGGATCCGGCCTCTGCCTTGGCCTCGGACGACTCGGCCCGGCGCATGTTCGCCGCTTCGCCGACGACAAGCTCGAGGAGGTTGCCGTGGCGGAAGGGGTCGATGCCCTTCCTGCGGAGCTGCCGGACCGCGTCGTGATCGGAAGCCGCCTCGATGCCGTGGCGCTCGGCCACCCGGCGCGCCATGCGCAGCTGCCGTGCGGTCAGCCCTTCGGCCCGGATGGCCGCAAGCTCGGCGTCTTCGGCCGAGGGTGCGGCTGGCGCCGCCGCGGCTGCGGCGGTCGGGAAGATGCGGTCGCCGAAGCCGTCTTCGGCGCCCTGGCTGGCGGCGAGTGCGTCGGTTCCCAATTCGAGCGCCGGCGGAACGGCCTGTGGCCGGTCGGGTCTTGCCCCATCTGCCGGCTGCCCGTCGGCCCGCTGCGCATCAGCCTGCTGCGCGGCGACCTGTTCGGTCGCGGGAGCGCCGGTCGCGGCGCCGGGGCCGGGCATGACGACCCCCGGCCGGGACGCATCGCCGGCCTCGTTCGGTCGCTGGGCCATGGCAGGCACCTCCGACAGGGTGGGCGCGCGGGTTGCCCCCGGCGCGGGATACGGACGGCGCAGCCGGTAGATCTGCGCCTTAGGCCGTGTAGTCATAGAGTGCCTTCGCCTCTTCCAGCGTGTCGAACACGTATAGCCGGCCGTTGCGCAGGACAGCGGCCTGCTTGCAGAACTTTTCCAGCGTCGCGGCCTGGTGCGACACGATCACCACGGTCCGGTCGACGAGCCGCTCGGCGAGGATTCCCCCGGCCTTGCGGTTGAACTCGGCATCCGTGACGGCGGGCATGCCCTCGTCGATCAGGTAGATGTCGAAGTCGAGCGCGAGCAGGAGCGCGAAGTTGAACCGCGCGCGCATGCCCGAACTGTAGGTGCTGAGCGGGCGGTCGAAGTACTCGTCGATGTCGCAGAGCCATCGGCAGAACGCCTCGACATAGTCGGGGTCGAGCCCATAGAGCCGCGCGATGAAGCGGGCATTCTCGGTGGCTGAATGCTTTCCGACGACGCCGCCCATGAAGCCCAGCGGGAACGAGATGCGGCAGCTGCGGCGGATCTCGCCCTCGTCGGGCTTCTCGAGCCCGGCCATCATGCGGATCAGCGTCGTCTTGCCGGTGCCGTTCGGCGCAAGGATGCCGAGCGAATTCCCGAGCTCGACCCGGAACGAGGCGCGGTCGAGGATCACCTTGCGCTGGGTGCCCGTCCAGAAGGACTTGCTGACATCCTCGAACACGAGCATTGCCGGTTCCGATCCCGTCCTGCGTTGTGCGCCTGCGCCGCCCCCCGAGGCGGGTCGGACAATCCCACATATCTACGGCCACAATATGTCTGAATTCTCAACGGCCGTCAGCCGCATTGCGGCCGCAGCGGCGTCCGGCCGCCACAGGCGGGCAGCGGCGCGCCGCTCAGACGGTCTGCCGTTCGACCTTTGCGAGCTTCCCCGCGACCAGCGCCAGGACCGCCGCGAAGAAGCTGAAGAGGGCGCCCATCTTCGCCGCGTCCTGCACCGGACCCGGATCGAAGGCGACGGAGGCGACGAAGAGCGCGACGGTGAAGCCGATCGCGGCCACGCAGCCGACCACGAAGAGGTCGACCACCCGCATCCCGACCGGCAGCCCCAGCCCCATGGGCCGCGCGGCGATCCAGCCGAAAAGCAGGATGCCCGCAGGCTTGCCGATGATGAGCCCGGACAGCACCAGCCAGGTCGGGGCCGAGATCGCCGAGAACTCGACGCCCGCGTTCAGCAGGCCGAAGAAGAACAGGATGACCTCGACGGGGTGCTTGAGCAGATGCTCGGTATGGTTCAGCAGGTCGGTGAGGTACTGCTCGGCCTCGGCGAAGATGCCGAAGGCGCGGTCCGCGTGCGGCAGCGTGGGCACGATCGGCAGAAGGCCCAGCGCCGGGTGCAGCCCCGATTCCTGGAACCCGTACCAGCTGAGCGCGCCGGCGATGGCGTAGGGCCAGAACGACAGCGTCTGGCGTACCCATGTCGAATTCGGGCGCAGCTGATTGCCGCGGTCGAGCCGCCGGGGCAGCCAGTTGAACAGCAGGAACACCGTCACGGCCGCGCCGAGCGACAAGAGCAGCCATTCCGGCGCGAGGTCTCCCGACGGGTAGAAGATCGCAAGGATCAGGAGCCCGCCCGCGTCGTCGGCGATGGCCAGAAGCAGCAGGAAGCGCACCGCCGGATGCCCCGCGCCGAAGACCATCCGCCCGACGAGGTACGAGAACGCGATGTCGGTGGCTGTGGGGATCGCCCAGCCGTTCGCGACTTCGCCGAACTTCGCCGGACCAAGCAGCATCGCAAGGCCAAGGTAGACCGAGATCGGGCCGATCATGCCGCCCAGCGTCGCAATCAACGGCGTCAGCGCCTTCTTGCCGCGCAGCGATCCGTTCTCGAGGATGATCGCCTCCCACACTTCCTTCGCGGCGATCGCGAAGAACAGCGCCATCAGCACGTCGTTGACAAGATAGTGCAGCGTCAGCGTGCGGACGACGTGGCCATCCTCGATGTGCGCGTGGCCGATGAAGAAGTGGTCGGCGATAACGAACTCGACGAAGTCGTGATAGCTGTGGGGGTTCACATTGGCCCAGACCAGGGCGATCAGGGCGCCGCTGATCAGGAGAAGCGAGTAGTTGGTGACGAAATTCCAGACCCGGTACATGCGCGTCCTGTCCCCCCCATGTGCTGACCGCATAGCGGATCGCAGGGGGCTCGGCAACGGTGGGCCGCGCGGGTGAGGGAAACCGCGCTCGCCCGCGAGATCGTGGCCTGCCGGCTGTGCGCCGGGCGCTTCGCGGCGACCGCCACCGCCCATGAGCCCCGTCCGGTGGTCTGGTTTCGCCCCGGCGCGCGGCTTCTGATCGCAGGGCAGGCGCCCGGCCTGAGGGTGCACGAGGCCGGGCGGCCCTTCGCTGATGCATCGGGCGTGCGGCTGCGCGCCTGGCTCGGCCTCGACGAGGCCACGTTCTACGATCGCGCGCGGGTGGCGATCGTGCCGATGGCGTTCTGCTTTCCGGGGTACGACGCCTCGGGCGCCGACCTGCCCCCGCCGCCCGTCTGCGCGCGGACCTGGCGCGCCCGGGTCATGGCAGCGCTGCCCGGGCTGCGGCTGTCCGTGCTGGTCGGCGGCCATGCGCAGCGCTGGCACCTGGGCACGCACGCCGGCGTGGCCCGGACGGTGCGCGACTGGCGCGCGCATGGGCCGCAGGCAATCCCGTTGCCGCATCCGTCGTGGCGCAATACCGGATGGCTGAAGCGCAACCCCTGGTTCGAGGCCGAGGTCTTGCCGGTGCTGAGGGAACGGGTGCGCAAGGCGATGGAGGACTGATGGCGATGGAGACCCCGCTGGACCGGGCGCTGTCCGCAATGGAGGCCGTACCGGCCGACGACGCCCTGCGGCTTGCCTTCCACGAACGGCTGGCGGATGCCGAACTGTTTCTGCTGCTGACCGCCGAGGCCGAGGGCGAGACGGTGGACCCCGCCATCGTCCCGGCGGACGGCGGGCGCTACGTCCTTGCCTTCGACCGCGAGGCGCGGCTGGCTGCGTTCGCAGGCGGCCCCGCCCCCTATGCCGCGCTGTCGGGCCGGTCGCTTGCCGCGATGCTGGCGGGGAAGGGCCTGGGCATTGCGCTGAACCTTGGAACGCCGGGCGAGACGCTTGTCGCCGCAGACGCGGTGGACTGGCTGGCGGGCGTCCTTGCCGCGCGGCCCGAGGCAACCGCGGGGCGTCCGGAAGAGCTGTTCGCGCCCTCGGGCCTGCCCGCGCGCCTGGTCGAAGGCCTGGCGGTCAAGCTGGCGCTGGCCGAAGGGCTGGCCGAAGCGGCCTGGCTGGCCGGCGTGCGCTATGCCGGGGGCGGACGCGGCCACCTTCTGGCCTTCGTCGCCGCGCGGGAGGGGGCCGAGGCGGGGCTTGCGCAGGCGGTGGCCGAGGCGCTGGCATTCTCGGGCGTGGAGGCCGGGGTGCTTGACGTCGCCTTTCTCGCGCCCGGCGATCCCGTCGCGGCGCGGCTCGCGCGGGTGGGGCTGCGGTTCGACATTCCCTTGCCCGCGATCCCGCAGTCGCCGAGGCCCCCGGACGGCCCGCCGCGTCTGCGCTGAGGCGGGGACGGCCCGGAGGTCTTGCAGCCCACGCGCCGCGCCTCGTCGGGTCGAAGGGAAGGGGGCGCTGCCCCCTCTGCGCGCAGGCGCGCATTCACCCCCGCGGTATTTCCAACAAAAGGAAGAGGGAACAACAAAAGGAAGAGGGAAGGAGGGCGGCAGCGGATGTGCCCGCGCCCGCTCCGCACAAAGGCACAGAGGGCGGCGGGGGCCCCGGTCTGGGATCGGGGGCGTCAGTACCCCGCCGTCCGGTCGACGCGGTGCAGGAAGGGCTCGCCCGCCTCGCCGCGTCGCACGTTCTCGGCGATGACACGCGCGGCGGTGACGGGCCGGGTGAAGGCGGCAATGTGGGGCGTGACCGTGACCTTCGGGTGGGCCCAGAACGGGTGGTGCGGGGGCAGCGGTTCCTGCCGGAAGACGTCGAGCGTCGCGGCACCGACCTGGCCGCTGTCGAGCGCGGCGAGAAGGGCGGCGTCGTCGATCAGCGCGCCGCGGCCCGGATTGACCACGAAGGCGCCCGGGGCGAGCAGGCCGAGGCGCCGGGCATCGAGCGTGTTCTCGGTCTGAGGCGTCCTGGGCAGGAGCAGCACGACCCCTTCGGCGCCGGCAAGCGCCTGGTCGAGGCCCTCGGGTCCGTGCAGACAGCGCGCCCCGGCCAGCGTGGAGCGGCGGCGGCTCCACCCGGTCACCGGGAAGTTCAGCGCCAGAAGCGCCCGGGCGCAGGCCTGGCCCAGCTCGCCGAAGCCGAGGATCGTCAGGGGGCGTT